>NZ_QBAW01000009.1 GCF_009689985.1 Helicobacter pylori
CTAGGAATACAACAAAAATCCCAAATTGAGAGAATTTTATAGCTCTTTATAGGATTTTATAGGTTTGTAGTAACGGTAAGTTATCTTGTCTCTTTTAGCGATTTTGTGATTTGCAAGGAAAGATTTATGGATGAAATTAAAACGCTGTTAGTGGATTTTTTTCCGCAGGCAAAGCATTTTGGGATAATCTTAATCAAGGCTGTCATTGTCTTTTGTATAGGTTTTTATTTTTCGTTTTTCTTACGGAATAAAACCATGAAGCTTTTATCCAAAAAGGATGAGATTTTAGCGAATTTTGTCGCGCAGGTTACTTTTATCTTAATCCTTATCATCACCACAATCATTGCGCTCAGCACGCTAGGCGTGCAAACCACCTCTATTATCACTGTTTTAGGAACGGTGGGGATTGCGGTGGCGTTGGCTTTAAAAGATTACCTTTCAAGCATTGCTGGAGGGATAATCCTTATTATTTTGCACCCTTTCAAAAAAGGAGACATCATTGAAATCTCTGGCCTAGAGGGCAAAGTAGAAGCGCTTGATTTTTTTAATACTTCTTTACGCTTGCATGACGGACGCTTGGCGGTTTTGCCTAATAGAAGTGTCGCTAATTCTAATATTATTAATAGCAATAACACGGCATGTCGGCGCATTGAATGGGTTTGTGGGGTAGGGTATGGGAGCGATATTGAACTGGTGCATAAGACTATAAAAGATGTTATTGATGCAATGGAAAAAATTGATAAAAACATGCCCACTTTTATTGGGATCACGGATTTTGGACAAAGTTCGCTGAATTTCACCATTAGGGTTTGGGCAAAGATTGAAGACGGGATCTTTAATGTGAGGAGCGAACTCATTGAACGCATCAAAAACGCCCTAGACGCTAACCACATTGAAATCCCTTTCAATAAGTTAGATATTGCTATTAAAAATCAAGACTCTTCTAAGTGATTGGCGTGAGACGCATTGATTGTAGTGATACTTGAATTTTAAAGGAGAACTTATGTCTAGCGATTTTAAAAACCTTTTCATCGGTGCGGATAATTCTAAACGCACCAAGTTAACTTAATAGCGAAAAAAACCCTATCAATTCTCATTCGTTATCATCTCTTATTGATGCCTGCCTTTAAGGAATACAAGGAAGCTAAAAGCCAACTACCTCTCTTTAAAATCTCTGTCAATCCTAACCAATCCCTATCCGCCCAACTAAACAAGTATGATAAGAAAAAGTCAGCGTTAAGAGCCGTTTTAAACACAAGGTCAAAAAGAGACAATAACCTAGTGGATTATGATGATTTGACTATGGCTCAAAAAATGAATACCACCGCTTTATCTATGAGCCGATTATACGAGCAGATGCTAAACTGCCCAGTAGCAGTTACCTCTGGTTATAGGACTTATAACGATAAAGCCATTATTGCGGATTATGGATTAAAAGAAGCCACCAAGATTTTAGAACTGAATGCGACAACAGAGGGCGAGAAAAAAGAGGAAGTTGAAGCCCTTTTAAAACCCTTTATGCTCACTAACGCTGATAACGAAAAAAGAACCAAGTGGTTGAGAAAAAAGCTAGACCTATACAAGGGCTACATAGGATACAAAATTGTTAAAGGTTATACAGAGAAGCAAGTATGCCACAAGCTAACATAGAAACTAGCTTCATTTGTTTTGAACTCAAACCATTCCATTAATAAAAATCAGTTCAAAGACATCATAGTGAATTTGGGTAGGGAGTTCAACCAAGACAGCATTATTATCAACAGCCCTAAAGATAAGCGTGGGGCTGTATTCACTTTAATATGCACTACCCCTTACCCCTACTTGATGCTTGATGGGGAAAAAACAAGACTTGGAGAACCCTTTGCTGAATTAAAAGACCCTAAATTTAGGAACTCTATCGCTGATGAAGCCTTACCTAATGGCCAGTCAAACCCTGACTTTTTGATTGCTTTCACGGAGTTTATGCGTAGCGTTGCTAAACACAGCTACAGCGAAACTAAAAAAGATAAAATCAAAAGAGATGATAAATCTAAATCCGCTAGGTTTGGGTTCTCTACCTATGAAAGTATAGTAAGAACTTATAAGGCAACCGAACAAAAAGACATTACCGCTAACAGCGTTCTTGCTAAATTAAAAGTCAATTTGATAGAGAACGGACAGAGAAAAATAAGAGGAACTAGGGGTGGTTGGGAAAATTGGAGCAAGTGGATTCCTGGATACTCCTACGACTTGAACGCTTCCTTTACTATGGATAGCGTTCTAGATAACACATACAAACCCAAACCCCTTAAAACTAATCAATTTGATACTAACGCTGGGTATTGTTTTATTAACGAACAAGACCTACTCAATCAGCTCATCAATGTGAGCGCGAAACTATCCCACGACACCTTATTAGCGATAAGACAAACAGAAAACATAAACCTAGTTTATGCTTTGATTAAAGACACCACTTATATGATTTTATCTTTGAGATTGATAAAGCGGTGAGAATTTCAATCAGCTAGTCATTGAAGTCCCCCAAATCCGTCCTTAAGAATGCAGAACTCAATCAAGTTAAAAATGTATTGACCTCACAAATTCATAACGGGGCGTATAGTTTTAGAGGCGATGTGTATAGGAGTAAACACCTGGATTTATACTAGATTGAGTTATAGCGTTTTATTAACTATAAGAATTAGGGGGTGTTTGGGATATTCCCCTTTAAGCACTTTATAAAATCCCCCAAACGCTCTAAAAATCAGCATAACGAAAAATCAAAGTTTTAAAATCAAAACTTTTTAATTTTATTCTAAAAAAATAAATGAGAGCAAACCCAACAAACCGCTTTATTATGACCCTATAAAAATAGGGGGGAAAGCGAGATCTGCAATTAATCTTGCTGGATCCTTATGGCTGTGGGTGTGGATAGTTCTTCTTCAGTAGGGATTCTTAAAAAATCGCTATTACCCACTTTTCTTGTTTGTTTCACCACAGGCTGAGAAGGCGTAGCGATAGATTCCAAACTCGCTCCACCGCTGTTTCTTTCAGCACCGGTTGCAATGATAGTAACGCGCACATGATCAATGGGGATACTCTCGCTCGTGTGTTGGCCAAACTTAACATCAACATCTTGATTGGCTCGTTCTTGAATAGATATGCAAGCTTGAGAATAAGCATACATAGGATAATCAGGGTGGTGCTCAAAAAAGACAATAATGCTCTTAGCCCCATCAATAGAAGCGTCATCAAGAAGAGGCGATTGGATCGCATTTTCCACTGCTAATTTAGCGGATTCTTCGCCAGTGGCCTCACCAATACCCATTAACGCAAAGCCTTTAAAGCCAAGAGCACTCTTTAAATCGGAAAAATCAACATTAATATCACCGGGCTTAGTGATGATCGTAGAAATACCGCTCACAGCCCTAACCAAGACATCATCAACTTCTTTATAGCATTCTTTGGTGCTGGCGTTTTTTTTCATGGTCAAAAGAATTTTATCATTAGGGATAACCAAAATAGAATCGCTAGTTTGCTCCAACTCCTTTAACCCCTCTTCGGCTTTCTTGCTTTTTTGAGATCCTTCGTATTTGAAAGGCTTAGTAACGATAGCAATCGTGAGTGCTCCCACTTCTTTTGCGATTTTAACGATAGTAGGGGTGGCTCCAGTCCCAGTCCCTCCTCCAAGCCCTGTAGAGACAATGACTAATTTGGCGTCCTTAATCGCTTCTCTAATTTCATTAGTGCTTTCTTCAGCGGCTTTCCTACCAATATCAGGAACCCCTCCAGCGCCTAAACCTCCAGTAGACTCTTTGCCTAAAAGGATTTTAACCGGAGCGGGATTGTTTTTGAGATGTTGGCCATCAGTGTTCGTTGCAATGGGGGTAACATCTTGATGCACGCCGTATTCAACCAGGTGTTTAATCATGTTAGACCCCCCACCTCCAACACCGATGACGACAATCTTAGCCCCTTTATAAGCTGGATCGCTTACTTCTTCAATGCTCGCTTGACCAATATTATAATTTTCCATCTCTGATTGATGAACCATAGCCACATTCCCCTTGAGATACGATTTTTGCAAATCTTAAACTTTGATAAATAGCTAAAGGATTATACCATGTTTTCTGGCTTTTGATAACTATCAAGGCGTTTTTATCGCATAAAGAAATTGCTGTATCTTAAAAGATTTTAGAAATCTTATCAAGGAAACTTTTAAAAAAACCTTTTTGTTCGGTGGGTTTTATAGGCAAGAAGTCATCGTTTTTAGCGGTGTTTAAAGGAGCGTTAGGGGTTTTTAAATCGCTCAAATTCCTTTCTGTGGGCGATGAATGGATATGGGGGGTAGGGCTTGATTGATGGGCTGTTCTTGTGTAATCATCGCTTTCATGGTAGCGGATAACCCCTTTAGAGTCTCTTTCATAATTGGTATGCCCCCCTGCTTTGTATAAAATCAAGCCAACCACGACTGAAAAGCGAGGATCTTTCAAGTCTTCAAACATGCCCATGATATTGTATTTTTCCATAGGGGCCGCCAAACGCACCGGGTAATTAGTGAAATGGGTTCTGGCTAATTCCTTGATCCCTTTCATTAAAGCCATCCCACCGGTTAACACAACGCCCCCACCCAAATGCTCTTCTAATCCGCTATCCTGAATGCTCCTGTGGATGATTTTAAAAGTTTCTAAAGCCCTTTCCCTCATGATAGTTTGGATTTCACTAAGCGGCACAATATGGCTTTCATGGCCATCAGAGCCGGTGGTAGGGATTTGGACATTTTGAGAGGGCGTTTCTTCACCACCTTCAAAAGAAAGATCCCCATATTTGATCTTAACTTCTTCAGCGTAAGGGAATGGGGTGTTGAGCATGTGCGATAAATCCGTGGTTAAATGGTGAGAGCCTACGGGTAAGTATTTGTTATAGCGTATGGAATTGCCGCTATAAATCGTAAGGTTGCATGTCTCTCCGCCCATATCCACGCAAGCCACGCCCAATTCCCTTTCATCATTAGACAAGGTGGCAATCGAGGCTGCATAAGAATTGATCACGATGTTTTCAATCTCCACCCCAGATTGGATCATGATTTTTTCTAAATTTTCAATGTTGTTTTTTTCTGTATAGACAATATGGATAAAGACTTCTAAGCGAGTCCCGCTCATTCCTAAGGGGTCATTCACTTCTTGTTTGTCTAAAGTGAAGCGATAAGGGAGGGCATGCAAAATATGTTTATCATTATCTAAGCCTGCTTTAGCGCATGCGTTATTGATAGCACGATTGATTTCATCTATAGTGACCACATTGTCTTTAGTGCTAGCCACACCGGTAATATCTCTAATGCTTTCAGTATAAGCTCCAGAAAAAGAAACAATCGCCTTAGTTTTAGGGTGGTATTCCCCAAAATGGGGCATGGGGTTATTTCTGTCTTCATCAGCGTTCAAACCTGCCATTTTTTTAGCGCTATTAATCACTTCTTTAATGGCGTTAGAAGCGTGAGCAAGGCTATTAATGCGCCCTCTTTTAATGGCTTTTGAATTGATTTCTTTAGAGTCTTGATGGGCTGTGCCAATGATGCGCAAAATCCCTTCTTTAAATTCAGCCACTATCGCGCAAATCTTTCTAGAGCCTATATCAACCCCTATAACGATTTCTTTATGTTCCATGATTTCCCCTTGCATTATTGAATGTATTTGACTATCTTATAGCGTTTTTTCAATTCTTCTATCAACGCTTTATCAAAAAAATCCGTTTTAGTGTTATTGACTAAACGCTGCATATACTGGCTTTCTTCTGCACTAAAGGAGTGGTTGAAATTTTGCTCTGTGATTTGATAGAGCACCACTTTATTACCTATGGTTACAAACCCCTTTTTTTCTTGGCGGTTAAAAAGGGTGTTGATAAACTTAGCGCTTTCTTCTTGGTTAAGTTCGCTAATAGTGCCTCCAAAATTAGGGCTTACATAGCCCACGCTTTTGCCTTTAAAATCCTTAAGTTTTTCTTTAGCTAAGGTTTGTAACGCCGTAAGGGTTTTTTCTTGAGTCAAGCGGGTTTTAAGAGCGCTTTTAGCTTCATTAAAATTTTGTAATTCGTCTTTAATTTGAGAAATGAGCTGCACCACAATAAAACCATCTTTAAAAGGCTCTGGTTTTAGGATTTCAAGGGGCTTGAGAGCGGCGAGTTTTTGCGTGATTTCAGCAGTATAAGGGGAGTTGTTTTCTTCAAAATCTTGCGTGGTGTAGTTTTGCGCGTTCCCTTTTTTGAGAGCGATATAACTCCTTAAGGCTTTTTCATTCGCTTTTTGCATGCTTAAATCATGCTTGACTTGCTCTTGAACGCTTTTAAAATCCTGCAATTTCCCCTCTTTGTCCAAATAAGACACCTTGTTTTTATGGTAGTACTCCTCCAACTCTTTCAAATCAGGTTTTTCTAAACTAGCGTCAAAATATAAAGAGCGTGTTTTAAAGCTTGTGGGCTTTTTAAAATCCTTTTTATGGGACTCGTAATATTTTTTCATCTCTTCTTCATTAAGAGAGATTTTAACATCACTAGGATTTAGAATAAGAATGTCTAATTTGTCTTGCAATTTTGCCCAAAGCGATAAACTGGATTGCTCCAAAGGGGTAGTGGTTTTGGGGAATAGAGCGCTGATTTTTTGAAGGATTAAAAGCCTTTCAACGCTTTCTTCAAAATGCTTGGGGCGGTAATGGCTTTGTTTTAAGATATTTTTATACAATTCTTCATCAAAAACGCCATCTTTTTGAAAAACGCTCGTTTTTCTGATCTCTTTGGCCACTTCTTGCTTCGTAGCGCCAAGCCCTAAATCTAAAGCGAGATTCCTCAATAAGGCTTGATTGATGAGCGAATCTAGAGCGCTTTTTTCCAAATGCATGGCTTTGATTTGATCTTCAGTGAGTTCTTTAAAGTTGGGGATAGACTCAGCATAGGCGTCTTTAAGGCGGCGGTATTCTTGGGCTAATTCTTCTTGAGAAATCTTAATCTGTCCCACTTTGGCAGCGCTATCGCTATCTAAAGAAAAGCTGTATTGCCCCCAGCCTATCATCCCGGCGGCAATAAAAGCGATCGTGCTTATCCATATTGTAACCACTAAATACTTTCTATGATTTTGCATCCATTCAATCATAAGAACTCTAATCCCTTTTAAAAAATCAAAAATGTGAAATTCAGGTTTAAACAACCTTATAGTAAAATCAAATAACCTTATTTTAACCAAAGGTTATTAAAATTATCCTTATTATAGAGGGTTTTTAACATGAATTTTCAAGAAAATTTAGCCGCTTTGGATTTGGAGTATCTTTGGCACCCTTGCTCGCAAATGCAAGAGCATCAAAATTTCCCCATTATCCCCATTAAAAAGGCTCAAGGGATTTATCTCTATGATTTTAATGATAACGCTTACATGGATTTAATCAGCTCATGGTGGGTGAATCTTTTTGGGCATAATAACGCCTACATCAGCCAGCAGCTCAAAAATCAAATTGATGATTTAGAGCATGTCCTTTTGGCTTCTTTTAGCCATAAGCCCATCATCACGCTCTCTCAAAGGCTTTGCCAGCTCACTCATATGGATAAATGCTTTTATGCGGATAACGGCTCATCTTGTATTGAAATCGCTTTGAAAATGAGCTATCACGCCCATTTTTTAAAAAACCAAACGCGCCCTAAAAAGCTTTTTTTATCGCTTTCTAATTCCTATCATGGCGAGACTTTGGGAGCGTTAAGCGTGGGCGATGTGAAACTTTATAAAGACACTTACACCCCCTTATTGCTCAAGAATCTCATCACACCCGTGCCTAAAAACGACAATGAAATAGAAAATAGTTTGAACGCTTTAAGGCGTTTGTTAGATAAGCATCATGAAGAAATTTGTGCCTTCATTGCAGAACCTCTTTTGCAATGCGCAGGGAATATGCATATTTATAGTGCAAAGTATTTAAAACAAGCCGTTTTATTGTGTAAGCAAAAAAACATCCACATTATTTTTGATGAAATCGCTACCGGGTTTGGGCGCACAGGGAGCATGTTTGCTTATGAACAATGCGAAATTGAGCCTGATTTTTTATGCTTGTCTAAAGGGATTAGCGGGGGGTATTTGCCTTTAAGCGTGCTATTAACCTATAATGAAATCTATAACCAATTTTACGCTCCCTATGAAGAAAATAAAGCGTTTTTGCATTCGCACAGCTACACAGGAAACGCCCTGGCATGCGCATGCGCGAACGCTACGCTGGATATTTTTGAAAAAGAAAATGTTATTGAAAAAAACAAGGCTTTAAGCGAGTTTATTTTTAGCGCACTCCAAAACGCATTAAAACCCTTGATAGAGCAACAAGTGGTGTCTAACTTAAGGCATTTGGGCATGGTCTTTGCCTTTGAAGTCTTTATTCAAACCAAAGAGCGTTTGAGTTTGGCGGTTTTTAAAAAAGCTCTAACTAAAGGTTTGTTGTTGCGCCCCTTAAACAACACGATCTACCTCATGCCCCCTTACATTATCACGCATGAAGAAATCAACAAGGCGGTTGCGGGGTTAGTGGAAATTCTTGATGAGTTAAAAAATGGCTGAAAGCGTTTTTAAAATAGTAAAAAGCTTAATTTCAGTCAAGCGATAGCTTTTTCTGTTTGTTTGGTTTCAAAAATCAAGCTTTTAACCTGATATAAAACCTATTCAATCAAACCTATTCAATGATTTTAGGCACAACGAAGTAATGATCCTGGCTGTGTTTGTTGTGGCTTAAAATCTCTTTGGCAATGTTAGGTTGGTTTTTGGGCTCGTCTTCTCTTAAGGGGGTGCTAAGATGCGTATCTGTTTTTAGATCATGAGTTTCTAAAGCGAAAATGTTTTCTACAAAGCCTAAAATCTCGGCTAAATGGCCTTTAACGCTCTCTTTATACTCATCTTTAATCTCTAGCATGCTCAATTTTTCTAAGCGTTGCAATAATGCGTCATCAATTTGCATTCTTTTCCTTTAGTTTAAAATAGGGGTTCGTCCATCGTTGCTGGGGCCTTGATACCCATGAGCTTTAACACGCTGCTAGCGATATTGTTTAACGCTCCGTTTTTAATGGATTTGACTCCATTCCCTAAAACAAAGCAATACACGCTCCCGGCGGTGTGGTTGGTTAAGGGGTTTTGGTTTTCATCTTTCATGCGTTCGCAATTCCCATGATCGCTTGTTAAAAGCATGGCGTAATTTAATTCTTTAGCCAGTGAAAGGATTTCCCCTAAGCATGCATCCACCGCTTCTACCGCTTTGATGCTCGCTTCAAAATTCCCCGTATGCCCCACCATATCGCCATTAGCAAAATTCACAATGATCAAATCCGTGCCTAATTTCATCTGCTCTAACACCGCAAGGGTTACTTCTTTGGCGCTCATTTCAGGCTTTAAGTCATAAGTGGTTACTTTTGGGCTTTGGATAAGCACCCGGTTTTCATTTTTAAAAGGCGCTTCCACTCCGCCATTGATGAAAAAGGTTACATGCGCGTATTTTTCAGTTTCAGCGATATGGCTTTGGGTCAGGTTGTGTTGAGAGACCACTTCAGTGAGCGTGTTTTGAACGCTTTCTTTGGGGAATAAAACAGGGTAGGGGAAAGTGTTATCATAAGGCGTCATGGTAGCGATATGGAGTTTTTTAAAAGTTTCGCGCTCAAAGCCATTAAATTCCTTTTGGCCTAAAGCGCTCACGATTTCTCTAGCCCTATCATTCCTGAAATTGATAAAAATGAAACTTTCACCATCTTGCATGCCGCAATAATTTTTAAAACAAGTGGGCATGATAAATTCATCGGTGATACTTTTATCATACTGGCTTTGGATATACTCGCTAGGGCTTAAGGGCGTGTTATTAAGCCCCATTAAGCTATGATACGCAAGCTCAATCCTTTCAAAGCGCTTATCCCTATCCATGGCATAAAAACGACCGCTTATGGTAGCGATTTGAATGTTTTCATTGCAGATATTTTGCATTTGTTTTAAATAAGTTAAAGCGCTTTTAGGAGCGACATCGCGCCCATCGGTGATTAAATGCAGACAGACTTTTTTGCCGGATTTTTCACACTCTAAAGCCAAAGCGATAAAATGCTCAATGTGTGAATGCACGCCTCCATCGCTCATTAAACCCATAAGATGCACCATTTTGCTTTTGTGGATCGTGTTTAAAAAAGCGGGGTTGTTTTTTAATCCATCGTTTTGAAGGCTTAAAGAAATTTTGACTAAATCCTGATACAGCACCCTACCAGCCCCAATGCACATATGCCCCACTTCAGAATTCCCCATTTGCCCTTCAGGCAAGCCCACGCTCAAGCCATGCGTATCAATCAAGCTATAAGGCAAGGTTTTAAACATCAAGTCATAAGTGGGTTTTTTGGCATGGAAGAAAGCGTTATGATCGCTATCTTTACGATACCCAATGCCATCAGTGATAATCAAAAGAGTTTTTTGCACCATTTTTAGGACTTTTTAAAGCTCTTGCATGAGAGTGATGTGGTTAGCTAAAATCGCATTCCTTTGCCCTGGAGAGCAATTTTTGCACACTTCTTTATTTTTGGAATTTTTGGAAGCGGTTTTGGTGTTGTTTTTAACGCTGATATTATTTTTAGAGGAGCGTTTTGGACTCGCTTTAGCCGGTTTTTTTGGGCTTTTTTTAGCGGGTGTGAAATCAGTGCTATTGATTTGAGCGAAATACATGGGTTTATCTTTTTCTTTTTCTGGCTTGTTGGTTATTCGCTCGCTAGTTGCCTCTTTCATTTCTTGGGGTTTTTCTGCTTGGGTTTCCTCTATTTGAGTTTCTTTGGTCTCTGTTTGAGCTAAAGTTTGGGGCATGGCGTTGCCGATAGGGTCTAAATCCAAGTTGCTATTAGCGCTTTTTTGCAATTCTTGGTCATTACTGGACTGCGAATCAAAGATTTTAGATTCTTTCAAACGCCTGATCCTGTCTTGTATCTCTTCATAATACTTTTCAGCTTCGGCGTTAGATTTTTCGCTCCTTTCCCAACGACTGCCCTTGTTGTAAGATTTAATCATGTCTTTTAGATTGTCATGGTAGCGTGTTTTCCAATAGAGCAACTCTTTTAGAGCCACCTCAGAAGCAAGGGCGTCGTTTCTAATGAGCAATTCCCCCATCACATTACGCAAAAAGGGGCTATCATTATGCCCATAGCTTTTTAGAACGCTTGGGATATAAGAATGATACACGCCCGCGCTCGGATCGGAAAAATTGATTTTATAAACCCCTGCGCATGATTCTTTCCATGCGATGCCTGCCATTTCATAGCCTAAATTTTCTTTAGAGCCGAATTGATAGGCGAACTTTAAGACTTCTTTTTGCTTAGCGTTAAAGTCTTTAAGATTATCGCAATTGGTCATCATGACTTTAGTAACGGGCGATTTGGGTTTGTTTTTAACCCCCTTAGCGGGCTTAGGCTCTGTTTTAGTGGGGCTTTCTGCTGTGGCTAAGCTTAAAGATGCACTTAAGGCTGTGCCTAGAAATAAGGCTTTAAAGATGGTGTGAGTGAGTGGGGTTAAATGTTTCAAAACGCCTACCTTTTGTATTGAGAAATAAACTAAACTAAGAATAAATTCAAGTATAATTCTAACATGATTTAGTCTTAAAAGTGATTTTGTTTTTTAGGGAGAATTGAGATTTTGCATTCAGATGAATTGTTAGTAGAGATTTTAGTTGAAGAATTGCCCGCGCAAGCGTTATTGAATGAATATAAAGAAATGACTAAAAAACTCCACGCTCTTTTTCAAAAACGCGCTTTAGAAGTGGGAACTATAGAGGTTTTTTACACCCCTAGGCGCTTGTGTTTGTTCGTTAAAGGCTTTCCCCTTTTAACTCAAGAAACTAAAGAGGAATTTTTTGGGCCTCCCGTTAAAATCGCATGCAATCATCAAGATAAAACGCAAGGGCTGAACGCACTAGGTTTAGGGTTTTATCAAAAATTAGGACTAAAGGATCACCAGCATTTCCAAACAGCGTTTAAAAACAATAAAGAAGTGCTTTATCACGCTAAAATCCACGCGAAAGAGCCTACAAAAGATTTGATCATGCCCATTGTGTTAGAGTTTTTAGAGGGTTTGAATTTTGGGAAGTCTATGCGTTGGGGCAATGTGGAAAAAAGCTTTATCAGACCCATTCATAATATTTGCGTGTTGTTTAATGGGGAAAATTTTAACGATATTGAAGTCAAAGAGTATGGCTTTAAAACCAAGCAAGCCACCAAAGCGCACCGACAAGAGGGTTTTGATTTTATTGAAGTGGATAGCCCTAAAGCGTATTTTGAAGTTTTAGAAAAAAACCATGTCATTTTAGACCCTAAAAAGCGCGAAGCTAAAATCTTACAAGAAATCAAAGAGCTAGAAACAAAGCATCACATTAGCGTAGAAATAGACAGGGATCTGTTAGATGAGGTTGTAGCGATCACGGAATACCCCAGCGTGCTTTTAGGGGAGTTTGACAAGGCGTTTTTAAAATTACCCAGTGAAATCATCATTACTTCCATGAAAGAAAACCAGCGCTATTTTGCAACCTTTTGTCAAAAAAGCCAAGAAGAAAACCCAACATTACACAACGGCTTTATTGTGGTGAGTAACGCTATCAATAAAGACAAGCAAAAAATCATTTTAGGCAATCAAAAGGTTTTAAAAGCCCGCTTGAGCGATGCGGTTTTCTTTTATGAAAACGATCTCAAAAAGCCTTTAGATAACGCCCCTTTAGAGAGCGTGGTTTTTGTGCAAGGTTTAGGGACTTTAAAAGATAAAATGGAGCGCGAATCAACCATCGCTCAATATTTGACGCAAAAATATATTTCATCTTTAAACATGCCTTTAGAAAAAGCCCTTGAGTTGGTTAAAAGAGCCGTTCAAATCGCTAAAGCGGATTTACTCAGTGAAGTGGTGTATGAATTTAGCGAGCTTCAAGGGATCATGGGCTATTACTACGCTTTAAAACAAAATGAAAACGAATTAGTTGCCTTGAGCTTGAAAGAGCAGTATCTACCCACAAGCGAAAACGCCCCCTTGCCCTCTAGTGTTTTTAGTTCAATCGTGGCTTTGAGCTTGAAATTAGACAGCTTGTTTTCTCTTTTTAGCGTGGGTAAAATCCCTAGCGGATCTAAAGATCCTTTTGCTTTAAGGCGCTTGAGTTTTGGATTATTGAAAATCATCGTGCATTATGGGTTAGAATTTGACTTGAAAGCGGATTTAAAAAATCTCTTTGAAAAAGTGGCCGTTTATCAAAGCTTTGATTTAGAGATTTTAGAAAAGTTTTTACTGGAGCGCTTTAATAATTTAATAGATTGTAACCCCTCTATTATAAGGAGCGTGTTAAACACCAACGAGCGAGATATTGTTAAAATCATTCAGAAAGTCAAAGCCTTAAAACGCTTTTTAGACGATCCCAAGAACACTCAAAAAAAAGAGTTGCTTTTTAGCGCTTTCAAACGCCTAGCCAATATCAATAAAGACAGAAACCCTAACGAATCAAGCGAGTTTTTCACGAGTCTTTTCAAAGAATCGCAAGAGCATGCCCTTTTTGAAGCGTTCAATGCGATCAAAACGAGCGCTTTTGAGGGTTTGGATAGCAAAATAGAGGCTTATTTTGGTTTGCATGCGCCTTTAGAAGAATATTTTAAAAGCGTGTTAGTGATGGATAAAGATATAGAAATCCAAAAAAATCGTAAAAATTTCTTATGGGGCGTGTATCAAAGTTTCTTAGAGATTGGGGATATTAAAGAAATTGCGATTTAATTCTTTCAAACGCAAAGTACGGCGTTTTTTGGGGGTAACTTTTTTTATAAGCATGTTTAGCGTGGGCATGCTTAGCGCGAAAATCTTTACCCTACAGGAGTTTTTTAAAGAAGTAGAAACCAACTCTATGGAGTTGATCGGCAAAAAAGCCGATTTTAAAAGCCGTTTGAATGAGCAACGCTCCGTGAACGCTTGGGATTTCCCCTATATTTATAATGAAACTTCTATGGTGAAAAACTTCCAAGGCATTGTAGAAGCGCAGCCCAGAACCCTTTTAATGGTAAGGCCCAAGCTCCCATGGGTGAGTTCGCTTTTATCCAAAAGCCTTTCTATCAAAACCATTCAATACGATAAAAGCTATCAATTGAATAAAAATCTCGCTTTTATTGGCGCTAAACGCTTGTATTTGACTTATGTGATGACTAAAGAAAAGTATCAGGTGTATGTGCAACGAGAAGCGAACTTTTATTCGCAGCTCAAAATCGCTAAAGAAAAAGTCAAAGCCGGCAGCATGAGCGAAAAAGATTATATCAACTTCAATAATTCTTATTTGGAATCCAAACTCGCTAAAACCAATGTGGAAACCAAACTCATAGATTTAGAAAAAATGCTAGACACGATGCTAGCGATTGTGGAGCCGGTCAAAGAGGGGGTGCATTTTGACACTTATTTAGATCATTTGCATGATGTCAAGGTGATCGGTTTGGATTTTGAATACGTGCGATTAGAGCCTGAAGCCTTAAAGTTCAAATTGGATCGCTCGTTGTATGTGGATATTTTGGATTTGACGGCTAAAGATTATCAAGTGAATGCGAAACTAGCTAATAGAGATGTGTTTAATGCATTTGAGTTTGGGATTGGCTCTGAAAGCTATAACTCTTCCACTAACCTTTCTATAGAAGTGCATATCCCTTTACCGGTAACGCCTAAAAACATCTATCAAAAGCGTAAATTCTTGGATTTGCAAAGCGGGACGCTCGCGCAAAATGAAGTGATGAAACGAAACATTAGAATCAACGCCAACTCCTACTTAAACCAGCTCAAAACCAAAGAAGCATACATTGAAACCCAAAAAGAAGCCATTGCCAATAAGAAGCGTTTGATGGAAATGGGGCGCATCGCTTATGAAGCCCAAAAAATCGGGCTTTTTGAATACTTGATTTATCAAAATTCTTACATGGACGCTCTCATCACTCTAGCGGAAGCGAAGATTGAATACATTGATATTAGCGCGCTTTTAGAAGAGACTTTAGGGGAGAGTTTGACCAGATTAGGAGAATTGCATTGAAACGAGCGTTATTGTGGTTTATATTAATGGGCGTTTTTTCAATGGGTGTTTCTTTGGAAGCCAAAGAGTATCCAGAAATTGTTTTAGAAGAAAAAAACTTGCAACCCATGGGGTTAAAGGTGATTAAATTAGATAAAGAGATTTTTAGTAAAGGGCTTCCTTTTAACGCTTATATTGATTTTGATAGTAAAAGCTCTGTGGTGCAGAGTTTGAGTTTTGATGCGTCTGTGGTCGCTGTTTATAAAAGAGAGGGCGAGCAGGTGAAAATGGGGGATGCGATCTGTGAAGTGAGCTCTATTGATTTGAGCAATTTGTATTTTGAATTGCAAAACAACCAAAATAAATTAAAAATCGCTAAAGATATTACTAAAAAAGATTTAGAGCTTTATAAGGCCGGGGTGATCCCTAAAAGGGAGTATCAAACTAGCTTTTTAGCCAGCCAGGAAATGGGCTTAAAGGTGGAACAATTAGAGAGCGCGTTTAAAAGCTTTGGCGTGGATCCCAAAAACCCTAAAGGGCAGTATGGTTTTAGGATTGTGGCTAGAGATAGCGGTCTTTTAGCGTTAGCGCCTAAAAATGTGGGCGAGAAGATTTTAGCTTTCACTAGCTATGTGCGTATTTCAAAAAGCGATGATTTGATCGCTCAAATCAAATTGCCTGTAGGCGTTTCTAAATCCATTAAAAGAGATTCGCCGGTCTATAATGAAGAGGGGGAAAAAATTGGAGAGATTCAAAGCGTTTCGGTGGTGTTAGACAAAGGCTCTAACACGATTTTAGCCACCGCTTTATTAGATGAGGGCAATTACCATGTGGGGGAAATGGTAGAAATGTATATTCAAGGCTCACAGCCTAAAGGCTCGGTTTTGATCCCTTCAAACGCTTTGATTAGAAACGGAAAGGATTACCTGGTGTTTGTGAGAACGCCTAAAGGTTTTAGGCCTGTGGTGGTTCAAGTTTTAGAAGAGCGCAGCAAGATTTTTATCGTGAACGCTCAAAATTTACACCCTAATGACAGCGTGGCAGTGGGGTCATTGATAGGGTTAAAAGGCATGATCAACAATTTAGGGGAAGAATAATGCTCGCTTCCATTATTGAATTTTCCTTACGCCAGCGAATAATCGTGATTGTTTGCGCGATTCTTGTTTTGTTTTTTGGGACTTATAGTTTTATTAATACTCCAGTAGATGCTTTCCCGGATATTTCGCCCACTCAAGTTAAAATCATTTTAAAACTTCCTGGCTCTAGCCCTGAAGAAATGGAAAACAACATCGTGCGCCCTTTAGAATTGGAGCTTTTAGGGCTAAAAGGGCAAAAATCTTTAAGAAGTATTTCAAAATATTCTATTTCAGACATTACGATAGATTTTGATGACAGCGTGGATATTTATTTAGCGAGAAACATTGTTAATGAACGCTTGAGCAGCGTGATGAAAGATTTACCCGTGGGGGTTGAAGGGGGCATGGCGCCCATTGTTACGCCGTTGTCAGACATCTTTATGTTCACCATTGATGGCAATATCACCGAGATAGAAAAACGACAGCTTTTAGACTTTGTGATCCGCCCGCAGTTAAGAATGATTAGCGGCGTGGCGGATGTCAATTCTATTGGAGGCTTTAGCAGAGCGTTTGTGATTGTGCCGGATTTTAACGACATGGCCAGGCTTGGGATAAGCATTTCTGATTTAGAAGAGGCTGTGAGAGTGAATTTAAGAAACAGCGGAGCGGGGCGCGTGGATAGAGATGGCGAAACTTTTTTAGTCAAAATCCAAACCGCTTCTTTGAGTTTAGAAGACATTGGCAAAATCACCGTTTCCACTAATTTAGGGCATTTGCACATTAAGGATTTTGCGAAAGTCATCAGCCAGTCTCGCACCCGCTTAGGGTTTGTTACTAAAGATGGTGTGGGTGAGACCACAGAAGGGTTAGTGCTTTCTTTAAAAGACGCTAACACCAAAGAAATCATCACTCAAGTATATCAAAAACTAGAGGAATTAAAACCCTTTTTACCGAGCGGCGTTTCCATTAATGTTTTTTATGATCGCTCAGAATTTACGCAAAAAGCCATTGCCACCGTTTCTAAAACGCTCATTGAAGCCGTTGTTTTAATCATTATCACGCTCTTTTTATTTTTAGGGAATTTGAGAGCGAGCGTGGCTGTGGGTGTGATTTTACCCTTAAGCTTGTCCGTGGCGTTTATTTTTATTAAGATTAGCGATCTGACTTTAAATTTGATGAGTTTAGGGGGGTTGGTTATCGCTATAGGCATGCTCATTGACTCAGCCGTGGTGGTGGTGGAAAACGCTTTTGAAAAATTAAGCGCTAACACTAAAACCACCAAACTCCATGCGATCTATCGCTCTTGTAAAGAAATCGCTGTTTCAGTGGTGAGCGGGGTGGTGATTATTATTGTGTTTTTTGTGCCGATTTTAACCTTACAGGGGTTAGAGGGCAAGATGTTTAGGCCTTTAGCGCAAAGCATTGTGTATGCGCTTTTAGGCACTTTAGTTTTATCCATCACCATCATTCCTGTAGTGAGCTCTCTTGTCTTAAAAGCCACGCCCCATAGCGAAACCTTTTTAACGAGGTTTTTAAACAGAATCTACGCCCCTTTATTGGATTTTTTTGTGCATAACCCTAAAAAAGTGATTTTAGGAGCGTTTGTTTTTTTAATCGCAAGCCTTTCTTTATTCCCTTTCGTGGGGAAGAATTTCATGCCCGCTTTAGATGAGGGCGATGTGGTTTTGAGCGTGGAAACCACCCCTTCTATCTCTTTAGATCAATCTAGGGATCTCATGTTAAGCATTGAGAGCGCGATTAAAAAGCATGTCAAGGAAGTTAAAACCATTGTCGCGCGCACAGGGAGCGATGAATTGGGGCTGGATTTGGGGGGCTTGAATCAAACCGATACTTTTATTTCTTTCATCCCTAAAAAAGAATGGAGCGTGAAAACTAAAGATGAATTGTTAGATAAAATTTTAGATTCTTTAAAAGACTTTAAGGGGATTAACTTTTCTTTCACCCAACCCATTGAAATGAGGATTTCTGAAATGCTTACAGGGGTTAGGGGGGATTTAGCGGTTAAGATTTTTGGAGATGATATTAGCGCCTTAAACGAGTTGAGTTTTCAAATCGCGCAAGCTCTAAAAGGGATTAAAGGCTCTAGTGAGGTTTTAACCACGCTCAATGAGGGCGTGAATTATTTGTATGTAACCCCCAATAAAGAAGCGATGGCGGATGTGGGGATCACTAGCGATGAATTTTCCAAGTTTTTAAAATCCGCTTTAGAGGGCTTGGTTGTAGATGTGATCCCTACAGGGATTTCACGCACCCCGGTGATGATCCGCCAAGAGATCGATTTTGCAAGCTCTATCACTAAAATCAAAAGTTTGGCTCTGACTTCCAAATACGGCGTTTTAGTGCCTATCACTTCTATCGCTAAGATTGAAGAAGTGGATGGCCCTGTTTCTATCGTGCGTGAAAATTCAATGCGCATGAGCGTGGTGCGCAGTAATGTGGTGGGGCGCGATTTAAACTCTTTTGTAGAAGAGGCTAAAAAAGTGATCGCTCAAAACATCAAACTCCCTCCTAGCTACTATATCACTTATGGGGGGCAGTTTGAAAACCAGCAACGGGCCAACAAAAGGCTTTCTACCGTTATCCCTTTAAGCATCTTAGCGATTTTTTTCATTCTTTTTTTCACTTTTAAAAGCATTCCTTTAGCCTTGCTCATTCTTTTGAATATCCCTTTTGCGGTTACCGGAGGCCTTATTGCATTGTTTGCGGTAGGGGAGTATATTTCAGTGCCAGCGAGCGTGGGCTTTATCGCTCTTTTTGGGATTGCGGTTTTAAATGGCGTGGTGATGATAGGCTATTTTAAAGAGCTTCTCTCACAAGGAAAAAGCGTAGAAGAATGCGTTTTATTGGGCGCTAAAAGGCGTTTGAGGCCGGTTTTAATGACCGCTTGCATTGCCGGTTTGGGTTTGATACCTTTATTATTTTCTCATAGCGTGGGATCAGAAGTCCAAAAACCTTTGGCGATCGTGGTGCTTGGAGGCTTGGTTACCTCAAGCGCTTTAACCTTACTCTTACTACCGCCCATGTTCATGCTCATTGCTAAAAAGATTAAAATCGTTTGAATTAAAGGGGTTAAAATGCTAGCTTTAGAAATTTATATTGATATTTGCTTGAAAGACGCTTTAATAGATTATTTATTTGAAAAAGGCTTTGATGATTTTTTTTATGTGGAATGCTATAAATACGCCGCTTCTTCGCTGCTTTTAAGCCAAAAAGAGCAGGTGAGCGGGCGTAAAGACTACGCTAAATTCAAGCTTTTTTTAAGCGATGAAGTGGCTTTATCTCTAGCCCAAGCTTTAAAAAACCAGTTCGCTTCTAAAGAAATGAAATTGTTTTATTCTCAAACGCATGGGTTGTAAAACGCATGGCGTTTTTCATTAAATGCCAATAACTAAAATTTTTAACTTTTTTAAAAAATGGGGTTTTAGTTACTTTGTTTTTGAAACTCATTCTCTTAAGGGGATATGGGGGTATTTTGCGCTTAACTCTCCCCCCTTAACCCCCAACTAAATCCCCATAACCCAAGAAGACCGCTTTTTATAAGCTATCGTTTGATTAAAATCAAGCTCTTTAATATTTTTGAGCTTTTTTAGTTTTGATTGTGAAAAATCAAGTATAATACCCACCATTAAATGGTGCTAGGAGTTTGTAATGACTATTATTCTTAAAAATCCGCTTTCTCTTTCTTTCTCTCTCTCTCTCTAGTCAGCCGTTTTATCTTTTCACCCCCATATAAACCCATACCCATATAAACCCATATTTTAGGGATTTTTGCGTCTTGTTTAGATTTTAATTTTTAATTTTAAAGGATTGGTAATGATTTTATGCACACAGACGAATTTTGTGGAGTTTTTAGAACAGGTTTTAGAAGTTTTAAAAGAAGTGGAGATTGATAAAACAGAATGCTCTACTCTTTTAGCAAGCATTCAAAAACAACAGCTTGTGATACCCGTTGTGGGGAATTTTAGCGCAGGCAAAAGCACGCTATTAAACCGCTTTTTAGGCAGTAGCGTTTTGCCTACCGGTATCACGCCAGAGACTTCTTTAGCCACTGAGTTGCACTATAGCGCTAACGAACGCATAGAGGCTTTTTCAAACAATGATGAAAAAACAGAGAGTTTTGAACTGAATGAGCAAAGTTTTGAAGTGATTAAAGACAATGCCACGAAGTATTCCTACCTTAAGGTTTATTTGAATAATGAAGCCCTAAAAGATAGCACGCCTTTGGTGTTTGTGGATATGCCAGGCTTTGATAGCCCCATTTCAAGCCACACCCATGCCATTTTGGAATATTTAGAAAGGGGCGTGCATTTTGTCATTCTCACAAGCGTAGAAGAGGGCAACCTTACTAAACGCATGGTTAGGGAATTAAAAAACCTTTTAGAGTTTGACAAAGGCCTTAGCTTTATTTTGAGTAAAACGAATTTAAGGACGCTTTCGCAAGTGGGAGAAATCTCTCACTACATTCAAGATCAAATCCAAGATCACCTTGATTTGACAACGCATCTTATTTATTCTAATAAAGACAATAACGCTCTTTTAGAGGTAGCGGATAAAATAGACGCTGAAAAGCTTTTTAGCGCTTTGTATTTGAAACGATTGAAGTTTTTAAATTCCCAGTTACAAAACAGCTTAAAAAGCGTGATTAAAAGCTTTGATTATTCTAAAGAAAAGGCTTTAGAAGAAATACAAGCGTTGGATTTGGGCGTTAAAGACATTGAAAAAACCTATGAAAAATTAAGGGCTAATTTAGAAGAAGAATATTCTAGCGTGGCTGTGGGATCGGTGGTTAAAAAAGTGGTAGAAGAGGTCAGGGAGCAAAAATCCTATTTAGCCTCTTTAACCAACAAGCCTAACGAGTTCAATAGCGAAATAGAAAGCATCATGCAACAAAGCTTGATCAAAAACGCTAAATTAGAGATTGAAAAGATCAATCTTTCTTTTTCAAAAGATTTTGGCACCGAATTTGCAAGCTTGAACAACACACAGCTTTCTAGCGGCTTGTCTGTAAATTTAGAGCATAGCCTTGAATTAGGGATCAACGCCTTAAGCGTGATCTTAGCCAAGAACCCGGTTACAAGACCCTTCGCGCTGATCTTACAAGGGTTAAAACCTCTTTTAAAAGAATTATTGACCTTGTTGCCTAATATCATCGCTTCATTCTTTAAAAATGAGGAAAAAGAGAGGGCGAAATTAGAAAATCTGATTGAAGCAAAAGTGATACCAGAGGTCCAATACAATCTTAAAAAAGTTTTACCGGGCTTGTTTAATGAATGCTTGGAAAATTCCCTAAAAGGTTTAAAAGATCGGTGCGAATTAGAAATCACGCATAAAAAACAAGAAATCGCGCTCGCTCAAAAAGAAAAAGAAAAACACTTAAACGATTTAGAAAATCAAAAACAAATCTTAG
This sequence comes from Helicobacter pylori, assembly GCF_009689985.1. Classification (NCBI taxonomy): domain Bacteria; kingdom Pseudomonadati; phylum Campylobacterota; class Epsilonproteobacteria; order Campylobacterales; family Helicobacteraceae; genus Helicobacter; species Helicobacter pylori. The sequence continues at coordinate 21,516 of NZ_QBAW01000009.1, forward strand.
AAAACAAGATCAACGCTTTAAGCGATCTAGAACAACAATATTTAAAGGATTAATAATGAACGCTCAAGAACTCATTAAAAAAAGCGCTTTAGTTGAAAAAACGCTACAAGAACAAGGCTTGCAAGAAAGAGCTAGGCCTTTTATCAGCGATAACGCTATGATCAAAACCGAAGAGTTGGAAAAAACGCTAAAAGAGTTGCAAAATACAAATAGGGATCTTAAGGTCGGTATCATCGGGCGCGTGAAAGCGGGCAAAAGCTCGCTCTTAAACGCTTTGATTTTTGAGGGTGTAGAGGTTTTACCCAAAGCGGCAACGCCCATGACGGCTAGCCTTACCATTTTAAAATACGCCAAAACCTTGAGCGCTGAAGTGGAGTTTTATAGCCCAAAGGATATTGCAGAGCTTAAAAACGAACATGAACGGTATGTAAGGGAGTTTAACAAAATTGTTGATGAAGAAGTCAAAAAACAAAAAGAAAAACAGAGTCTTTCAAACAGAGCTAAAGAGAGATTTAGGAATGTTGGCAACATGCTTAACAGAAATAAAAGCGATGAAGCGCCCAAAGAGAGGGTTTTAAGCGATGAAGAAATAGTAAAAAAGGCTGAAAGGATCGCTAAAGATAAATTAAAAGGGGACGAAAAACTCGTTTCATCATACGATCAATACGAAAAAATGAAAAAAAGCGGATCGCTCAACACGGAAAAATTGGATCCGCGCATTCAAGCCAATAGCTTACAAGATCTGAATCAAAAATTGCTCCAATTCGTGGGTGCGGACGGGAAGTATATGCCCTACACTAAAGCGGTGCAAATTTCTTTGAATAACCCCAATCTTAAAGATTTGGAAGTGATTGACACCCCGGGCGTGAACGATCCGATTGCCTCAAGAGAAGAGCGCACCAAAGCCTTATTGAAAGATTGCGATGTGGTGTTTATTGTAAGCCCTTCTGGTCAGTTTTTAACGGAGAGCGATATGAGTTTGTTTGACAGGGTTTCTAACAAAGAAGGCCTTCAAGAAATTTATTTTGTGGCAAGCCAAGCCGACAGCGCTGTTCTTTCTATGAGTGAAGTGGAAAAATCTGGCCATCATCTCCCTACAGCCTTAGAAAATGCGCAAAAAGCCCTTTCATCTCAATTAAATAATATCATGGAAAAGTTGATTGAAAACTACCCTAACCAACGAGGGATTTTTGAAAAAGCAATCAAAAATGGCGTCATTCTGGCTTCAGGGGTTTGCTTTAGCATGTATAAAGATTTAACAACCAAGCTTCTTGGGAAAGAAACCAAAAAACAGAAGAGTATCACAATGCCTTACGGAATTTAAGAGATTTTTACCCTGACGCTTTTAATAGCGATGATAAGTCTAAAGAAAGCTTATTGTTTTTAAGCAATATGAGCGCGATTGAAGAGCGTTTAGAAAAAGCCGAAAAAGAGAAAGAAAAAATCATGTCTCAAAAATGGCAAGATTATGTGCAAGGCCAAGCAAAGAACCTCCATTCATTAATAGTGCAGTTGTTGCAAGATTTGGAAGAAGAAAAAAAGAGGGTTAAAAACGCTGATATTAGCGCTATCAAAGAGCAGATAAAGACTTATGAAAACCTTTCTGGTAACATTGACATGAAGTTTAGGGAAGCGTATGAAGAATTTATCTTGCATTTCATCAAAAATATTAGAGCTGGCTTGGAAGAAACATTGAAGAAAGCTATCCAAACGGCTAAAACGCGCTCTAGAGAAGAAGAGAAAGAAGAGCGTTATATTGAAAGAGTGAAGCAAGGCGGTGCTTGGGGGAGCTTTAAAAGGAATTTTTTATTTTGGGCTGATGATGATGCGGGCTATAATGAAGTAGAACGCACAAGAGCAACCATTAAGGCCGGAGCGGTGCTTGATTATTTGACAGAGATGCATGAACGCTGCGAAGGAGCTTTGAATGACAGCGCTAATTCTTTTAAAGTCGTTTTTAGAAAAGAACTCTACGCTAAAGTTTTTTCTCAATTGCGTGAAATCATCTCTGATGATTTGATTGATGAGGTGGCTTTCAGAAAAAGCGTGCATGCTGTCTTGGATCGCATTGAATTTAAGGAGTTTGATTACACTGATAAGCTTCCTAGCGAGATAAGGGGGAAAACGGGTAATTTAAAAGGCGATGAAGCTAATGCTTTCATACAAAGCGTGGGGAATTATGTGAGGAATTTTGAAGCTGAGACTAAAAAAGATGTGAAAGGCTATATCCAAGGTTTAAGAGAGAGTTTAGAAAAGCAAAATTTCGCCAGCGACACGCTTCAAAAACTTAAAGAAAACATGCAAAATTTGCACAATCAAGTCCAAAACAAAGAACAATCCATCGCTCAATTAGATGCGCAAATCAAGGCTTTAAAAGAGATTCAATGAGTGTTAATTTTTTTAATGACAAATTTAGTGCGGCTGAAAACCACCACAATACAGAGGGTTTAAAAGAACGCTACGATCTAATCGCTCGTATTTTAAACGCTAAAACAAACAATGAAGGGCTAGAAGAATACCAGCAAATCTTAGACAACGAGTTTTTAGAGTTCGCTAGCGGCGTGGATTCGCTCAAAGAAAAGGAAATAGCGTTACTGATGCTCCAAGAAATTCAAAAAGAATTGCAATTAGTAGCGAGCTACCCTAGTTTGTTCCAAAAAACCATCGTTGCGGTGGGGGGAGGGTTTAGCACGGGCAAATCCACTTTTTTAAACAATTTGTTGGGCTTGAAATTAAAACTCCCTGAAGACATGAATCCCACCACGGCTATCCCCACTTATTGCTTAAAGGGTAAAAAAGAAGTTTTAATGGGGTTTTCTCAAAATGGAGGCATGGTGGAATTACCACATCTCGCTTTTGATCATCAGTTTTTAAAATCCCTTGGCTTTAATTTGAAAGAAATCATGCCTTTCATGCTTTTGAGCGCTCCTAGCGTGCCTTTTGAATTTTTATGCTTCATAGACACGCCCGGTTATGACTCCGCCGATCAAGGCTATACGGATGGGGACAAAGAAGCCTCTAAGGAATCCCTAAAGCACGCCAAACACATTTTATGGCTCGTTAGTTGCGAGCGTGGGGGTATTGAAAGCGATGATTTAGAGTTTTTGCAAGAATTATATGAAGAAGAAGGCAAGCAGGTTTTTATCGTATTGAGTAGGGCTGATAGGCGCACCAAAAGCCAGTTAGAAGAAGTCGCTATTAAAATCAGAGAAACTTTAAAAGATAATGGCATTGAGTTTTTAGGGATTTGTGCTTACAGCTCTACAAGGTATCAAGAATACAAAGAGTTCAGCGAAAAAAGCAAAGTTTTTGACTCGCTTGAGGAATTTTTAAAAAAGTTAAATCAAAGGAGCGAAAAACAAAACGAAATTTTAGAATCTTTATACGAGGTGCATGGGATGTATGAAAAGGCTATTAAGCAAGACGCTAGCCAATTCAAACGCTACCAAAAGGCTTTGCATTCTGTCAAACTGGATTTGATGCAAAAAGGCTTTGATGACTTCAGCAATAAAATTTTTAGAAGAATTGAGAATTTAGAAAAAGAATTTTCCGAGCAAGAGCGATTCAAAAGAGAGAGTTTAGCGCGATTGAACGGAGTGATTGACTTGTTTAAAGAAAGTATTGATAAGGTTTTTGATCGTGTGAGCGCTTTCACTTGGGAAAAATACAAAGCAGAAAACGACGACGAAGAGGACGAAGAAGAAAACTACAGGGAATTTGAAGAAATCAAAGAAATGGCACTGTATTTTAGGGATCGCAGTTTGTTTTATTTGGATTGGTATGAATTGAGCCAAGAAAAAATCCAAGAACATAGAGATTCGATAGATGAAGATAATAAACTGCTCCAATTAGACTATTCTTTAAAAAACTTGTCAAGGCTCAAAAGATACAAAGAAAAAAATAATGAAGTTTATCAAGAGTCTTTAAACAATGAGAGGCTTCAAAATAATTTGCGAAAGTGGAGGGATTTAAAAAACACACCGACAGAACAAAACAAAAGAGAATTTGAAGAAATCAAAAAAATGGTGTTGTATTTTAGGGATCGCAGTTTGTTTTATTTGGATTGGTATGAATTGAGCCAAGAAGAAATCCAAAAAGAAAGAGATAGCATGGATTATGATAATGAACTGCTCCAATTAGACTATTCTTTAAAAAATTTGTTAAGGCTTAAAGGATACAAAGAAAACAATAAGGAATTTTATCAAGAGTGTTTAAACGATGAGGAGCTTCAAAACGATTTGCGGGAGTGGAGGAGAACAAAAAATCAACAAAATAACAATAAAGCTTTCAATACGAATGATACGAATTTATTTGAAACTATTCGGGCAGTTATTGCTGAGCAGTTGAACATAGATGCATCACAAGTTACGCCAGAAGCGAAATTTGTGAAGGATTTGGGTGTGGACTCTTTAGATATCGTGGAATTAATCATGGCGTTAGAAGAAAGGTTTGGCATTGAGATTCCTGATGAGCAAGCGGAAAAAATCGTCAATGTGGGCGATGTAATGAGATATATTGAGAAACAACTAATTTAACGCTTTTTAATTTTAAAATATTATTTAATATGTATATGTTTTAATCAAAGACAGCGTTTTGAATGTAAGGGCTATTTTAAACTTATTATTGTAAAATGGTGAGTTTTACAATCAATGAGATTAGGAATTTAATGGAAATTGCAGTATTTGGTGGCGGGGCGTGGGGGAGGGCTTTAGCCTTTGCTTTTGGAGAAAAGAGTGAAGTCAAAATCATTTCAAGGCGCGATTTAAACGAGCCGTTAAAAAAGCTCAATGACGCTTTGATTTCTAAAGGTTCTGCCCCCATAGAGCAAGTGGATTTACAAAGAGGCTTAAAAGCAAGGCTCTATGTCATCGCTATTAGTGTGCAGCATCTAAGGGAATGGTTTCAAAACGCTTCTTTACCCAAAAACGCTAAGGTTTTAATCGCTTCTAAAGGGATAGAGGTTTTAAACAGGGCGTTTGTGAGCGAGATTGCAAAGGATTTTATCGATCCTAATTCTTTGTGTTTTTTAGCGGGTCCGAGTTTTGCGGCTGAAATCATTCAAGGCCTGCCTTGCGCGTTAGTCATTCATTCTAATAACCAGGCTTTAGCGCTAGAATTTGCCAATAAAACCCCCTCTTTTATCAGAGCCTACGCCCAACAAGACATCATAGGGGGTGAAATCGCTGGCGCGTATAAAAATGTGATAGCCATTGCTGGGGGGGTTTGTGATGGTTTGAAATTAGGCAATAGCGCTAAAGCGAGTTTATTGTCTAGAGGTTTGGTGGAAATGCAGCGTTTTGGGGCGTTCTTTGGGGGCAAGACGGAGACTTTTTTAGGGCTTTCTGGGGCTGGGGATTTGTTTTTAACCGCTAATTCTATTTTATCTAGGAATTATCGTGTGGGTTTGGGGCTAGCCCAAAACAAGCCTTTAGAGATGGTTTTAGAAGAATTAGGCGAAGTGGCTGAAGGGGTGAAAACGACCAACGCCATTGTGGAAATCGCTAGAAAATACGGCATTTATACGCCCATTGCGAGCGAATTAGCCTTGCTTTTAAAGGGTAAGAGTGTGCTAGAGAGCATGAACGATTTGATCAGACGCGCTTAAAAGGAAAGAGAGCATGCAAGATTTTTCAAGTTTATTATTAAAATTACAAGAGTATTGGAAGAATCAAGGCTGTTTGGTGATCCAGCCTTATGATATTCCTGCAGGAGCTGGGACATTCCACCCGGCCACGCTTTTAAGGAGTTTGGATAAAAAGCCGTGGAATGTGGCGTATGTCGCGCCCTCTAGAAGGCCTACTGATGGGCGCTATGGGGAAAACCCTAACCGCTTGGGGAGTTATTACCAATTCCAAGTGGTCATCAAGCCAAGCCCTTCTAATATCCAAGAACTCTATTTAAAAAGCTTAGAAGTGTTAGGGATAAACCTTAATGAGCATGATATACGATTTGTAGAAGACAATTGGGAGAGTCCGACTTTAGGGGCATGGGGGCTTGGCTGGGAGGTGTGGCTTGATGGCATGGAAGTTACGCAATTCACTTATTTCCAGCAAGTGGGGGGCATTCCTTGCAACCCTATCCCTGTAGAAATCACTTACGGCTTAGAAAGATTGGCGATGTATGTCCAAAAAGTGGAAAATATCCTAGAGATTGAATGGGCTAAAAAAGATCATGACAGCGTGAATTACGCGCAAGTGCATTTAGAAAGCGAATACGAATTTAGCAAGTATCATTTTGAAATAGCGAGCGTGAAAAGGCTGTTAGAAATGTTTAAAAACGCACAAGCTGAAGCCTTGCATTGCTTGGAAAACAAGCTCCCGCTACCCGCTTATGATTTTGTGATGCTATGCTCGCATTTTTTCAATGTTTTAGACGCTAGAAAAGCGATTTCGGTGGCTGAAAGGCAAAATTATATTTTACAAATCAGGGATTTGGCAAAAGGGTGTGCCGTTCTTTATAAAGAGCAAGAAGAAGAGAGAGAAAAGCGCCTAAAAAACGCTTTAACAAAGGCTTAAAATGGCGTTAGTTAAGGAAGTGTTGGAAGTTTTAGAGTGCCTTTCGCCTTTTGAACTTCAAGAATCATGGGATAATAGCGGGTTGAATGTGGGGAGTGAAAATCATGAGTTTAGCCAGATCATCGCATGCTTAGAAATCACGCTTAAAATCGCTCTAAACGCTCCCAAAAACGCCCTAATCATCACGCACCACCCTTTAATTTTCAAGCCCTTAAAAACGCTTAATGATGAGGCTTATCCGGGTAATATTTTAAAAATCTTAATCCAAAAAAACATTTCAGTCATTAGCATGCACACGAATTTTGACAAAACGCATTTAAACAAGCATTTCGCTAGCACGCTTTTAGGGTTTGATGGCTTGATGGAAAAAGGCCTTATGTTAGTGAAAGAAAATGTTAATATGGAATTTGATGCGTTGGTAAAAAAAATCAAATCTTCTTTAGGGGTAGGATCATTGGCGTGTGTCAAAAGTTCTCCAATCATTAAAGATTTAGCGTTTGTGTGCGGATCGGGAGCGTCCATGTTCTCTTCTTTAAAAGCACAAAGCTGTTTGGTTACAGGCGATGTGAAATACCATGACGCTATGATCGCTCAATCTTTAGGGATAAGCCTGATTGACGCCACGCATTATTATAGCGAAAGGGGTTTTGCGCTGATTGTGGCTGAAATTTTGCATTCTTTCAATTATTTGGTTACAATAGAGAATTTTAAAAACCCCTTGCAAATCATTTAAAGGAAAGCGATGAACACCCACCTCAAACAATTGATTGAAATTTCGCATTTGGATAAAGAAATTGACTCCCTAGAGCCATTGATCAGAGAAAAACGGAAAGACTTGGATAAAGCCTTGAATGATAAAGAAGCTAAAAATAAAGCGATCTTGAATTTAGAAGAGGAAAAATTAGCCCTAAAATTACAGGTTTCTAAGAACGAGCAAACCTTACAAGACGCAAACGCTAAAATCGCCAGTATCCAAAAGAAAATGAGCGAGATCAAATCCGAAAGGGAATTGCGCTCTTTAAACATTGAAGAAGATATTGCTAAAGAGCGATCCAACCAGGCCAACAGAGAAATTGAAAACCTGCAAAATGAAATCAAGCACAAAAGCGAAAAACAAGAGGATTTGAAAAAAGAAATGCTAGAGCTTGAAAAATTGGCGCTAGAATTGGAAAGTTTAGTGGAAAACGAAGTCAAAAACATCAAAGAAACCCAACAAATCATCTTTAAAAAGAAAGAAGAACTCGTGGAAAAAACCGAGCCTAAAATCTATAGCTTTTATGAAAGGATTAGAAGATGGGCGAAAAACACGAGCATTGTAACGATCAAAAAACAGGCTTGTGGGGGTTGTTTCATTAGGTTGAACGATAAGATTTATACCGAAGTGCTAACGAGTGGGGATATGATCACTTGCCCGTATTGTGGGCGTATTTTATACGCTGAGGGCGCGTATGAAAACAGTGCTCAACCTCCAAAAGAAAGCCAAGAAGAAAGCCAAGAATTAGTTTGATTGTTTAAGTTTTTCTACCTTTTATTTTTAACTTTGGGGCATCTTTTTGGTGTGCCTTTCATCTTTTTTTGGAGTTTTAAAGAAAAATACCGCCATTCTTTAAAAGCTCGTTTTTTCCTCAAAGACAATTTTTTAAAAAGCGAGCCGATTTTTTGGTTTCATGCATGCTCTTATGGGGAGGTCAAATCCTTAGAGCCAATCATTCAAGCTTTAAAAGAGCCGATTTTAATTAGCGTTACCACTAATACCGGTTTTGAATTAGCCGCTCAAACTTACCGGCATTTGGAGCATATAGAAGTGCGTTACCTGCCTTTTGAAACCCTATTATTTGCATGGAAAAAAAATTTAAAACGCTTAAAAACTTTGGTGGTTACAGAAGCGGAATTGTGGTTTAATGTGTTTGATACGGCTCAAAAATTAGGGGCAAAAACCATGCTCATTAACGCTAGGATTAGCGTTCGTTCTTACCCTAAATACCAGCGTTTTTCTTTTTTTTATGAGCTTTTATTCAAACGCATTGATTTGGTTTTAGCGCAAAGCAAGGACGATAAAAAGCGCTTGTTGAATCTAGGGGCAAAAAAAGTGGTGGATTTTTTGAATATCAAGCGTTTTTCAAAGCCTGTAATCGCTTCGTTTTACCCTAAAGACCCAAGCGCTTTAAACATTGTTTTAGCCAGCACGCATGAGGGCGAAGAGGAATTAGGGTTAAAAGCGTTTTTGGAGTTCAAAAAGACTTTTAAAAACGCAAGGCTTTTTGTTGTGCCACGCCACCCTGAGCGTTTTAAAAGCGTGCAGAATTTATTGCAAGATGTTTTAAAAACGACTCGTTTTAGTTTGGAGTGTTTTTCTTCAAAAGGTTTTGTGGAATGCGATATTTTGTTAGTGGATCGCTTGGGGGAATTGAATAACTTCTACAAAATCGCAGATATTGTCATTTTAGGGGGTTCGTTTGTCAAAATGGGGGGGCATAACCCTTTAGAGCCGGCGTTTTTTAATGCGCGCTTGATCACAGGGGAGTATATTTTCAACCAAGTAGCGTTGTTTGAATTAATCAAGCCTTACAAAATCGTTCAAAAAGAGGATCTGTTAGACGCTCTTTTAGATTACAAAAATTTAGGCGTGGCGCGTTTTTTAGAAAACGGGCATGATTTAAACGAATTGCTCGCATTCATTAAACATTAAAAAGGATAAAAAATAAGGATAAACATGGAAAAAGCTTATAAAATATTGAGCGTTCAAGAAAACATTTCGCATAAAAAAGCCAAAGCTTTGATTGATTTGGGGTTAGTGAGTGTAGGGGGGAAAAAATTGATGGTCGCCAGAAAAGAATTGCCCAAAAACACGCATTTTAGCGTCCAAAAGGTTGAAAAACCCAGCGTGATTTTTGAAGATGAAAACATTCTAGCCCTTTTTAAACCTCCCTTTATAGAGAGCTATGATTTAGTTTCTTTTTTCAAAGGTTGGGTTTTGTTGCACCGCTTGGATAAAGAAACAAGCGGGGTGATTTTATTGGTGAAAGAAAATTCAGAATTCCATTTAAAAGCGAAAAAGGCTTTTAAAGACAGGGCGGTTAAAAAGGAGTATTTAGCGCTCGCTCAAGGCATTATAGAAGAAGAGCAAGAAATTAACGCTCCCATTCTCACGATTAAAACCACTAAAGCTTTCAGTAAAATCTCTAAAAAAGGGCAAGAAGCGGTTACGATAATCACGCCTTTAAAAATCATCAATAAAAAAACCCTTTTAAAAGTGGGAATCAAAACCGGAAGAACGCATCAAATCAGAATCCATTTAAAGCATATCAACCACCCCATTATAGGCGATACGCTTTATAATAATGAGCCAGGTTCAGCCAAACGCTTGATGCTCCATGCGCATAAAATCTCGTTATTGGGGTATGAATTTGAAGCGATCCCCCCTAAAGAATTTGAATTTTAAGGATTGATCATGAACGCTTGGAATACGATTTATGATCAATTTAACCCTATCGCTTTTAGTCTTGGCAGTATTGAAGTGCATTGGTATGGTTTGGCGTATGCGTGCGCGATTGTTACCGCTTTTTATATGGCGTTAAGAATGATCCAAAAAGACCCCAAGCGATTCCCCATTGAAAAGAAGGAATTTGAGAGTTATTTTCTATGGGCGGAGCTTGGCATCGTGCTAGGGGCAAGGGTAGGATACATTCTGATTTATGAGCCTAATTCCAGCTATTATTTGACGCATTTTTGGCAAATCTTTAACCCTTTTGATAGCAATGGGGATTTTGTAGGCATTCGTGGGATGAGCTATCATGGGGGGTTGGTGGGGTTTTTGATCGCTTCGTATCTTTATAGCCGTAAGGATTTAAAAAAGCTTTTGATTTATTTGGATTTGATTGCGATTAGCCTGCCTTTAGGGTATGTTTTTGGGAGGATTGGGAATTTTTTAAATCAGGAGCTTGTGGGGAGAATTGTCCCCAAAGACAGCCATTTAGGGCAAATCATAGGCATTATGGTGGATAATGAATTGCGCTATCCTAGCCAATTGATTGAAGCGTTTTTAGAGGGGGTTATTGTGTTTTTAATGGTGCTGTGGGCTAAAAAACACACCAAAACGCATGGGTTGCTTATTGTGGTTTATGGCTTGGGGTATTCCTTGATGCGCTTTATTGCGGAATTTTACAGAGAGCCAGATAGCCAAATGGGGGTTTATTTTTTAAATTTGAGCATGGGGCAGATTTTAAGCTTGCTTATGGTAATTGTTTCGTTAGGGATTTTATTGTATGCTACGAAAAATTCTAAAAAAATAAAGGAAAATCAATGAAATTTTTGGATCAAGAAAAAGAAGACAATTACTAAATGAGCGCCATTCTTGCAAGATGTTTGACAGCCATTATGAGTTCTCTAGCGAAGAATTAGAAGAAATCGCTGAAATCGCCAGACTATCGCCAAGCTCTTACAACACGCAGCCATGGCGTTTTGTGATGGTTACTAATAAGGATTTAAAAAAACAAATTGCAGCGCACAGCTATTTTAATGAAGAAATGATTAAAAGCGCTTCAGCGTTAATGGTGGTATGCCCTTTAAGATCTAGCGAGTTGTTACCACACAGCCACTACATGCAAAATCTCTATCCGGAGTCTTATAAGGTTAGAGTGATCCCGTCTTTTGCTCAAATGCTTGGCGTGAGATTCAACCACAGCATGCAAAAATTAGAAAGCTATATTTTAGAGCAATGCTATATCGCTGTGGGGCAAATTTGCATGGGCGTGAGCTTAATGGGATTGGATAGTTGCATTATTGGAGGCTTTGATCCTTTAAAAGTGGGCGAGATTTTAGAAGAGCGTATCAATAAGCCTAAAATCGCATGTTTGATCGCATTGGGTAAGAGGGTGGCAGAAGCGAGCCAAAAATCACGAAAATCAAAAGTTGATACGATTACTTGGTTGTGATTAAACAAAATCAAAAACTTTTTAACTATAATCAAACCTAAAATTAAAGTTTAAGGAGTGGCATTTTGTTTAAAAGAATGGTTTTAATCGCTCTTTTAGGGGTGTTTTCAAGCGTTTCATTAAGCGCTAAGAGTATTTTAAGAGATGATGGGATTTTAGTCTCTGATTTAAAGGGCATGAAATCAGAATTGTCTGATGCTCCTGCTTGGGTTTTTGAAGACCCTAAAGTCCCTTATGAAGAGATGGGCGTGGCGTATATCCCTGTTAGTAATAAATATTTAGGGATTGAGCAAGCGACTTTAAACGCTAAATTGAACTTGATTGTGGTTTTTCATGAAATCATGATAAAGTATAAAAAACGCTTCATGGAGCAATTCCATGAGTCCGAGCAAACGACTACGAATATCAGCTACGCTATCTATAATTACCTAGCGACTAAGATTCAGGTAGCCGACACTTACACGAATTTAAAATCTGAGGTGGCTGTGGTGAAAATCAAACTAGTGGGTTGCCAGATTGAGCAAATCAAAAGGTATTTAAAAGCGAGCGTTGAAAACCTTAACGATAACGAAATCGCTTATATCGCTAAGGTCGCTCAAAAAGAATTTGGTAGCGTTTGCGCATTAAGGTAGTTTATAGCATTCTAGCGAGCATGTTTAGGGCATGCTCTACGCTTTTATTTTGAATGCTTTCTCTGTCCCCTTCAAAAAAACAGCGATCAATTAAAGCTTGAGATCCTAACTTTTGTGCACCGATATAAATCGTGCCTACAGGATTAGCCTTGCTCCCCCCATTAGGGCCAGCCACCCCACTGATCGCAAGCGCTAAATCCACTTTAAAATTTAAAAACACGCCTAGTAGCATTTCTTTCACGCATTCTTCGCTATAAACCCCAAAGACTTTTAAAGTCGTGGCATTGACTTTCAATAATTCGTGCTTAACCTCTTCATTGTAACACACAACACCCCCCATAAAAACCGCTGAAGCCCCGCTAATGGAAGTGAATGCATGCGATAATAACCCCCCAGAGCAGCTTTCAGCCACCGCAATTTTTAAACCTAAAGATTTCAAGCGCTCTATTAAAGCGTTTGCGCTTTTTTTCTGATCGTCTAATTCCACAATATTGGAGTTAAAAAGCGTTTTAAGATAGATTCTTGCTTGTTTGATATTCTCGCCTTTTAATTCAATGCAATCTTCTTTGACTTGAGCGAGAATGTCCAATCGTTTCAATTCTTTTTCAATCAAAATAAAACCGCTCTCATTATCCATATTCAAAAATTTAAATTTCATTTTTAACCTTTCAAAACCCTAAATTCAGCGTGCGCCATAATTCTTCCACTTCTTCTATTTCTAAATCAATCGTACTTTGAGTGCGAAAAAAAGCTTGGATTTTTTCTAAATCCAGGCTTTTAGTTTTCAAACAAGAGGGGTGCGCTAGAATAAACCCTTGCGCTAAAGCGACAGAACGCTCTAATTTTGCATCGCATAAAAAACAAGAATTGTAATTTTGCAAGCGCCCTTCAAAATTCAAAAGCGTGGCATACATTTCTAAAATCACTCTTAAGGGGTGCTGTTTGGAGAGTTTGTTAGCCCCATCATCTAAAGTGTCAAAATAGATACTATCCAAAGAATGCACGCCTTCTAAATGCTTGAACAAGAGGGTGCAAAAGCGTTGCCAAAAAAACAAGCGCTCCATTTCTCTTTCCCAAAGATAGCCTAAATGCAAAATATTCCTTAACTTGGGTAAAAATTTATCATCGTTTTCTTCTTCAAAATCAATTTTACGCCCCACATTCAGCACGCTATGGCGTTTGCCATAGAAACGATAGAGGGTTTTGAGCTGGTTTTTGGTTAAAACGCGCACGATCAAATCTTCATCTCTTATGCTTTGTGTTTGTAAAAGAAACCCTTGCATCACTACTCTTAAGCTAATTTTGTTTATTATAAGCAAAACTTGGATACAATCCTAATAAAACTGCAAAATTAAGGAAAAACATGGGATTTGCAGATTTCTTTAAAAATTTTAAGATCAATAAATTGCGGACAGCACCAAGTAAGGAAGAACAGCCAAGCCATTGGGTGAAATGCCCTAAATGTTATGCGTTAATGTATCATAAAGAAGTGTTTGGTAAATACAGCGTGTGTTTGAAATGCCATTACCATTTCCGCATGAAAGCGGCTGAAAGGATTGAATTTCTATGCGATGTGGGGAGTTTTGAAGAGTTTGACAAGCACTTACGGCCTAATGATCCTTTAAATTTCGTGGACAAAGAGAGCTATAAACAACGCATTAAAAAATACGAAAAAAGGACTAACCGCCCAAGCTCAGTGATCAGCGGTGAGGCTAAAATCAACCGCATGCCTTTGCAGATCGTGGTGTTTGATTTCAGCTTTATGGGAGGGAGTTTAGGCTCTGTGGAGGGGGAAAAGATTGTAAGAGCGATCAATCGCGCGGTCGCTAAAAGAGAAGCGTTATTGATTGTTTCAGCGAGTGGGGGGGCTAGGATGCAAGAATCCACTTATTCGCTCATGCAAATGGCTAAAACGAGCGCGGCTTTGAACCGATTGAGTGAGGCCAAACTCCCTTTCATTTCGCTCTTAAGCGATCCCACTTATGGGGGCGTTAGCGCATCTTTTGCTTTTTTAGGGGATCTTATTATCGCAGAGCCTGGGGCGATGATAGGTTTTGCAGGGCCTAGAGTGATTAAGCAAACTATAGGGGCGGATTTGCCTGAGGGCTTTCAAACAGCGGAATTTTTATTAGAGCATGGCTTGATTGATATGATTGTGCACAGGAAGGATTTGAAAAAGACTTTGAGCGATCTCATCGCTATGATGACGCATAAGACTTCAAAGATTTTTTAAAGTTTTAACATTGATGCGTTGCGTGGTGTATTCTATCGCTAAAAGTTCGCCCCTAGAGTTAGTGAAAATCTATCAAAAGCAATGCAAGCGATTTGATTGCGAGTTGGAATTAGTGGATTTATTCCCTAAGAATACCGCCAACGCTCAAAAAGTTTCTAAAGAACTCGCTCAAAAAAGCTACTCTCTAGCCTTTGAGCCGTATTTAAACCCTAAGGCAAAAAACATTGCTTTACACCCTAAAGCTCAAGGGGGCGATAGCTTTGCGTTTAGTAAAATGTTAGAAAATCATCTTAATATTAATTTTTTTATCGCTGGAGCGTATGGGTTTGAAGAAAATTTTTTAAAGGATTGTCAAGCTTGGAGTTTGAGCGAGATGACTTTTAGCCATGAAGTGGCTAAAATTGTCTTATGCGAGCAAATCTATAGGGCTTTGAGCATTATTTTTAAGCATCCATACCACAAATAGGAGGTGCACATGCGTTTTTACATTATCTTTACATTTTTGTTTATTGTGGGTTTTGGCGTGTTTGTTTATAGCATCGATCCGCAAGCTTACGCCTTTAATTTAGGGAGCTACAGCTTTAATCTTCCCATTGCGGTATGGCTTATGGGCGTTTTGGGCATGTTCGCTTTTTTTTCATGGGTTTTTTTATTCAAGCACAACCTTAGCCATAAAATCCGCTTATACCACGAAAAAAGGGATTTTGACAAATTGCTCAAACAAATCCTGTCCCAAGACACCCAAAAGACTTTTTTAAAAACGAAATTTAAAAGCGATCTCGCTAAAAACCTCTCCCAAATCTTAGCCCGCTATGATTTAAAGGCTGATTTAAACACGCCAAATAGCGGGTGCGAAAAAGTGGATAACCTTTTTAAGCATTACCACAATATAGAAAACAACACCCTTGAGCCTAAAGATCACGCTAAGCATTCGTTAGCTTATGAACATGCTTATTTTTCTAAACGCTTGAAGGCTTTCATTCATAACGATTTAAAAAACGCCTTTGAAGTGTTAACAAACGCACAAATCCCTTTGGAATTACGCCGCTACGCTTTTATAGAAATCGCCCAAAAAGGCAGCAAAAAAGAGGTTTTAAAGGCTTTGAATGCGATGCAAGACAACTTGGATAAAGAGTGCGTGAAGTCTTTTTTAAAAGCCTTTTTTGAAAAATCCTTAAACACAGACACTTTAAAAATTTCAGAGCTTTGCAAAAAGGTGGGTTATGATAAAGACGATTATTTAAAGCTCGCGCAAAAAGCGCAAAAATTTCTTGTCCCCGATCAATGGTTCCAATTTTTTGAGATTTTAAGCCAAGAAGACGATAAGGCGCAAAAAGCCTTTTTATTCGTGTTGTTAGAATTAGAAATGAACGATCTCGCTAAGGAGCATCTAGCGGTTTTATCTTTTGAAGAATACATGCTTTTAAACGCTTACATGGATTTGAAACAAGAGCATAAAAAAGCCTATAAGTTAGAAGCGTTTTTGTAGGGGGTTGTTTGGCTTCATGTTTTTAGGGCAGATAAAAATAGATGGTTGCAAAAAATCAATCATCAAGGAATGGGCTAATTGGATCGCTTTTAGCGCCAAATGATAAGAGGAAAGACTAATCCTTTAAACCTTAATGAAACTAATCCTAAAAGAAACAATTAAAGCCAAAAATACGCTTTAACCCACCATAAAAAGTTTTAGTAACCCGTATTTGATGAAAACAGAGCCTTTTTATTTTCACTCAATCACTACAACAAAAGAGTTTTAAGAAGATTTAAAAAAAGGGCTAAAAAATAAATTTGTGCTTTTAAAAGATGATATTTTAAAGACGATAAGGGTATTAAAGAATACCCCAAATAACGCTTTAAAAACGCACCACCATAGTGGCCATGTATGAACCTGATTTGAAGTTGCTAGGAGCGCCTTCGGGCAATTTGATATGGAAATACTTTTGACAACCATTAACCGCTTTTTCATAATTTTTAGTGAAAGAATGATGATGGCGGTTTTCTAAAGGCCCTTTCATGTGTTTGCTCGTCAACGCAGAATGCTTTAATTTGACAAACAGAAGCAAGTTTTCACCAAACAACGATTTCATCGTAAAAGCAAACGCTCGTTTATAAAATGTCCGTTTGTCAATATCAATCCCAATAATCCCACTTCCAGCCGAATAGACTAAAGGCTTTGAATACAATCTCAGATCATCGCCATTCAAAACGCTTAACAAAATCCCTAAACTTATTAGTGTCCTAACCCCATTTTCTTTCCTTAAGATATAACATTATCCGTATGTTTAACAGATAAGGAAATTTAACTTAAAACACCTTAATGGTTGATTAAAAAATTAAAAAAAATGTATTTTTTAAAAAAGCGTTACGATTTAGAGGTTTGTGAAGATTTTTATAATTGATGGTTATTTTTGAATAATTTTTTTAAATTGATTGATAATGAGATAAGACTCTTTTTTAATCCAGTAGGGATCGCTAAAACCTTATTTTAATTTTTAAGTTTTTAGTTTTCACCATACAACCTTTTTAAAAGATAAAACACCCCCACAAGCAAAGCTATACCGATTAAAAAAGCGAGCGAGCGAGAATGCATAAAACTTGCCACCCCTAAACTCACCGCGCTACAAAGCATCGCAATAGTTGCATAAGGGAATTGTGTGATGAAATGGCTTTGCACCGAACACCCTGCCCCCGTAGCCGATAGGATAGTCGTGTCAGAAATGGGGCTTGTGTGATCGCCATAAACCGCGCCAGAAAGGATCGCTGAGACAATCAAAATAATATCGCTTTCATTGGCCATGCCCGCTCCAATGGGAAGCATGATCGCAAACGCCCCCCAGCTTGTGCCGGTAGAAAAAGCGATAAACCCAGAGATTAAAAAAAAGATTAAAGGCATATACGCACCTCCCCCATTATTTAAAAACTCCTTGCTAATGTGAGCCAAGTAAAGCCCTGTTTGAGCGTCATCTCTAATCACAGGTCCGATAGCCCAAGCGAGCGTTAAGACTAGTATCGCCGGCCCCACACTCTTAAAGCCATCAAGCATGAGTTTAAAAAAGCTCTCTTTTTCTAAAAATGGATAAGCTAAAAGATAAGTAACAATGAGCGAAAACAGCCCTCCATAAAAGAGCGAAAAACTCGCATCAGTGTTTTTTAAGATCACTGCTGTATAAACAAGCAATGATGAAATAGACACAATCAATAATAAAATAGAAAGGGGCAACAAACTCAAGGGGGCTAGTTTTGAAGAACTTTCTTCTTGCTCGTTATAAAAATCCTTCACGCCTATGTTTTGATACTTTCTCATGCTAGGGAGGTTGATTTGCCATAAAATAGTGAGAAAGACTGCAATGAGCGCAAAAATCGCATAATAATTACTGCTTAAGCTTTGAACAAGCACCGAAAAACTATCTTTCAATAAGGGCGAGCTGTCATTATTCATGATCCCCATAATATATGCCCCCCAGCTAGAAATGGGGACTAATAAGCACACCGGCGCTGAAGTAGAGTCTATGATATAAGCCAAGCGCTCTCGTGTGGAGTTATGAGCGTCGTTTAAAGACTTTGAGATTTGCCCCACGGTCAGGGCGTTAAAATAATCATCTACAAAAATAATGATGCCTGAAAAAAAGGCGATAAATTCAGGGGTTTTAGCGTTTTTAGAGTATTTTTTAGCTTTTTTGACAAAGTTTTGCACGCTACCGGATTTTAAAATCACTTGGCTTAAGATGCCTAAAAAGATTAAAAACCCAAAAACATAGAGGTTGGAAAGATTGAAATGAAGCCCCTTTTCTGGCTCATAAGTGTAAAAAACGGAAGTGATTTTATGATAAATATATTCTACAAGTTGAGAAAGGTGTAAAGAATGCATTAAAACAGCGCTCACTAAAATGCCTATAAACAACGAGAGCGCGACTCTTTTAGTGAAAACCACCATTAAAATAACGCTAAAAGGAACAATAAGACTTAACGCTGACAATCCCACCGAATAAAATCCTTTAAACTAATCCTTAAATTTCAATTAAAAGAGACAATCAATATTCACAAAATTCTTTGTTAAAAGAAGAGATGAATTTGCCAAAACAAATCGCTTAAAAGATTTTAATCAAGTGGCCGGGAGAGAGGGATTCGAACCCCCGGAGGTATGACCCTCAACGGTTTTCAAGACCGCCGCTTTCAACCACTCAGCCATCTCCCGCTATTTTCATAAAAGTCCCTTACAAAAGTCCCTAAATGACTACAATATGGAGGCGACACCCGGATTCGAACCGGGGGATCAAGGTTTTGCAGACCCATGCCTTACCACTTGGCTATGTCGCCTTAAATTTAACACTAGTGCGTCTATTGAGATAACAAAATCAAACCATATATTTATTAAATTTGGTTTAATTTGCAATGATGGTGCCCAAAGCCGGACTTGAACCGGCACGGTATTGCTACCGAGGGATTTTAAGTCCCTTGTGTCTACCAATTCCACCACCTGGGCAATTCAGGCTTTAAGCCTAGAGTGGAACGAAAGATGATCTAACTACGCTCTCTAAATATTAAAACTAGTCGCCTTGAACGATCGTGGTGTATTTGCCAACAATACCTAAAAAGTTGTTTGTCTCACGGCTCACCATTTTAATCTTGGTAACACCACCGCTTTTAGCTGCTTTTTCTACCGAACAATTGCCGGTAGCCACAAGACTAAAAAAACTCCAACAACTCGCACGCCCTTCTTTGGAGTATTGTGCATCATTCCCAGAAACTGGCATCGTTACCATGGTAACAAGAGCACCAGTTGGTTGATAAGATGCACAACCACTCATCAAAACGCCCAAGCATGTGCTAGTTAACTTCAAACGCAATCTTAAATCCTCTTAAATACTAATTAAGTTATGGAGCGGGAAACGGGGATCGAACCCGCGGCCCCGACCTTGGCAAGGTCGTGCTCTACCACTGAGCTATTCCCGCACTCTTTATTCAAAAAGACGATTGTTATTGTATCTAAACTCAATAATAAAAGTCAAGGTTTTGTTAAAATTTCCAATTCTCTTTTAAAAACAGATTGCGGCTTTGCTCTTTTAGTGGCAGTGTCTATAAAAATGCTCAAAGGCATTTTGTAAAATAAGCCATAAATTCAAATAAAACCCGTTTAAGAGTTGCTAAATATGGGTAAAAAATATACAATACCTTATAATAAGATGAAAATTCAAGGCGTTTTGCGCTCATTTTTTATTTCTTTATAATTTGATTGCATAATAATAGCTGTCATAACACATAATTATAGGAGTTTCAATCATGAAAGAAGTCATTCATTCAACGCTAGCCCCAAAAGCGATAGGCCCTTACTCTCAAGCTATCGCTACTAACGATCTTGTTTTTGTCTCTGGGCAATTGGGTATTGATGCAAGCACCGGCGAATTTAAAGGCACGGATATTCATTCTCAAACCACGCAATCAATGGAAAATATCAAAGCGATTTTAAAAGAAGCAGGGTTAGGGATGGATAGCGTGGTTAAAACGACTATTTTATTGAAAAGTTTAGACGATTTTTCGGTGGTGAATGAAATCTATGGGAGTTATTTTAAAGAGCCTTATCCGGCTAGAGCGACCTTTCAAGTGGCTAAACTGCCTAAAGACGCTTTAGTAGAAATTGAAGCGATAGCCATTAAGTAATCTATTAAAGGGACTATCAGCATGAAAAAAGAAGTCGTGGTAATAGGTGGTGGGATTGTAGGGCTTTCTTGCGCGTATTCTATGCATAAATTAGGGCATAAGGTTTGCGTGATTGAAAAAAGCGATGGTGCAAACGGCACTTCTTTTGGGAATGCTGGGCTTATTTCTGCGTTTAAAAAAGCCCCGCTCTCATGCCCTGGTGTGGTGTTAGACACCCTAAAGCTCATGCTCAAAAACCAAGCCCCTTTAAAATTCCATTTTGGGCTTAATTTAAAGCTCTATCAATGGATTTTAAAGTTTATGAAAAGCGCGAACGCCAAATCCACGCACCGCACCATGGCGTTGTTTGAACGCTACGGGTGGCTGAGTGTTGATATATACCATCAAATGCTAAAAGATGGCATGGACTTTTGGTATAAGGAAGATGGGCTTTTAATGATCTACACTTTAGAAGAAAGTTTTGAAAAAAAGATTAAAACTTGCGATAACAGCGGTGCTTATAAGATTTTGAATGTGAAAGAGACCAAAGAATACATGCCTATTGTTAATGACAATATCTGTGGGAGCGTGCTTTTAACCGAAAACGCGCATGTGGATCCGGGCGAAGTGATGCGCTCTTTGCAAGAATATTTACAAAACGCGGGCGTGGAATTTCTTTGTAATGAAGAAGTGGTCGATTTTGAGTTTAAAAATAACTTTATTGATGGCGTTATCACGCACAAGGAAAAAATCCAAGTAGAAAAAATCATTCTAGCCACCGGGGCTAACCCCGCTCTCATTAAAAAAACCAAGAACGATTTTTTAATGATGGGGGCTAAAGGTTATAGCATCACCTTTAAAATGCCTGAAGAATTAAAGCCCAAAACCTCTTCTTTATTCGCAGATATTTTCATGGCAATGACCCCACGAAGAGACACCGTTAGGATCACTTCTAAATTAGAATTAAACACCAACAACGCTCTCATTGATAAAGAGCAAATCGCTAACATGAAAAAGAATTTAGCCGCTTTCACGCAGCCTTTTGAAATGAAAGACGCCATAGAGTGGTGCGGTTTTAGACCCTTAACCCCTAATGATATTCCTTATTTAGGGTTTGACAAACGCTATAAAAACTTAATCCATGCGACAGGGCTAGGGTGGCTTGGTATCACTTTTGGCCCAGCCATTGGTAAAATCATCGCCGATTTAAGCCAAGACGGAGCGAATGAAAAAAATGCCGATATTATGCTTTTTTCTGCATTTTTTAGGGATTAAGGAATTTCTTTTTTAAACCCTAGTTTATTAAGGAGTTTTTATGGAAACGATTGATTCGGTGGTGCGTTTGTTATCTAATTTTGTGTGGGGGATTCCCATGCAAATTTTATTAGTAGGCACCGGCTTGTTTTTAACCTTTTATCTTAGGGGTTTGCAATTCAGTAAGATTTTTTATGCGATCAAAATCCTTTTTGACAAAGAGTCCCAATCTAAGGGCGACATTTCGCAATTTTCTGCTCTCATGCTCTCTTTAGGAGCGACTGTAGGCATTGGGAGTATCGTAGGTGTAGCGACCGCTATTAGCATTGCAGGGCCAGGTGCGGTGTTTTGGATGTGGGTTACCGGGCTTGTTGGCATGGCGACTAAGTATTCTGAGGGGATTTTAGCGGTGAAATACAGGGAAAAAGGGGCGTTTGGATACAACGGAGGGCCTATGTATTACATCAAAAACGGCCTTAACATGCCCAAACTCGCCATGGCGTTTGCGATTTTTACGATTATTGCAAGCATTGGCACCGGTAACATGACGCAATCTAATGCGGTTTCTTCCATTTTAAGCGAACAAGCGAACTTGCCCAGTTGGGTTTCAGGCTTGTTGCTCACTCTTTTAACCGCTGTTATTGTCATAGGGGGGATTAAATCCATTGGTAAATTCACTTCTTACTTGGCTCCTATTATGGTGCTTTTGTATTTGATCGCTATTATTTATATTATTGCTAGCCATTTTGATTTAGCCATTCAAGCGATCAAACTCATTTTTGAAGAAGCCTTTAACCCTAAACCCGTTGTGGGCGGAGCGAGCGGCGCGTTGGTAGCGACGATGATAAAAACGGGCGTGGCTAGAGGGTTGTATTCTAATGAAGCGGGGTTAGGGAGTTCAGCCATTATTGCTGCGAGCGCTCAAACGCACCACCCGGTGCGCCAAGCCCTAGTGTCCATGCTCCAAACTTTTATTGTAACTTTAATAGTGTGTTCGGCAACAGCGAGCGTGATTTTAATGGCTCCAGAATACAACACCTTGCTCCCTAATGGGGAAAAATTAAGCGCTAATTTGCTCACTCTAAAAAGCACGGAGTATTTTCTAGGATCATTAGGGGCAGTGGTGATTTTTTTGACCATGATCTTTTTTGCCTACTCTACGATTATTGGTTGGGCTTATTATGGGGAAAAATGTGCTGAATACGCCTTTGGTGAAAAAAAAGTGAAATATTACCGCTTGATCTTTTTAGCGAGTGTGATGGTGGGGGCTATGGCTAAAATTGATTTTGTGTGGAATTTAGCGGATCTTTCTAACGGGCTTATGGCTATCCCTAATTTGATCGCTTTGATTTTGTTGCATAAGGTGGTTTCTTCAGAAACGCGCTGGTATTTTAGCAAATATTCTAACAAGTAAGACGGCATGTTAAAAAGGGCGAGTTTTGTAGAAGTGAATACCGCTTCTTTAAGGCATAATTTTAGCGCAGTCAAAAGCATTGTCCCTAAAGACGCCCACATCATGGCAGTTGTCAAGGCGAACGCTTATGGGGCAGGGGCCATAAAAGCGAGCGAAATTTTTTTACAAGAAGGGGCTAATTATCTAGGGGTAGCGACCTTAGATGAAGCTTTAGAATTGCGCTCTCATTTCTCTAAAACCCCCATTTTGATTTTAGGTTATAGCCCTAATTCTAACGCTTCCATGCTGATTGATAACGATTTGAGCGCTATGATTTTTAGTCTTGAACAAGCGGAAGTTTTTTCTCAAATGGCTTTAAAATCTCAAAAACGCTTAAAAATTCATCTCAAAATTGATACCGGCATGCACCGCTTGGGATTAGAGCCTAATTTTAAAAGCATAGAAATCATTAAAAAAATCCGCGCTTTAAAGGGCTTGGAGGTGGAAGGGATATTCACGCATTTAGGCAACGCTGATGCTAGGATTAAAACCCATGCTAAAAACCAAATGAAAGCCTTTAACGCTTTTTTAGAGCAGCTTTTGGATCAAAAAATAGAGTTTCAATACCGCCATGCCTACAATTCCGCCGGCATCCTTTCTTTGTGTAATGGGAATGAAAATCGCTTCTTAAATCTCTATCGCCCAGGCATCATGCTCTATGGTTTTTACCCTTCTAATGGAATGAAAGAAACATGCCCAACCATTTTAAAAAATGTTATCAGTTTAAAAGCTCAAATCGTTCAAATCAGAAGCGTTAAAAAAGGCGAATTTATTGGCTATGGCGAGCATTTTTACACCAATGAAGAAACTTTAGTGGGTGTTTTGGCTCTAGGGTATGCAGACGGGTTAGTGCGCGCTTTAGGCAATCGCATTCAAGTAGCGATCAATAACCAACTAGCCCCCCTTATTGGCAAGGTGTGCATGGATCAGTGCTTTGTCAAGCTCAATAATATTCAAGCCAAAGAGGGCGATGAGGTCATCTTGTTTGGGGATAAAAGCGCTAAGGCTAACGACGCAAGCGAAATCGCTGCACTTTTAAACACCATTCCTTATGAAACCATCAGCACCCTATCCAAACGCTTGGAGCGCGTTTATATTTAAAATCAAACCATGCAAAATTTTTATTTTGCGCTAGAATGCGCGAAAAATAAAAATGTAGGATTGATTATAAAATGAAAAAAGTTTTATTTCTCTTTTTACTGGTAATAAGCTTTTTGGGGGGTTTTTTGAACGCTTCGAGCTTGTATGAAAGGCTTGTTAATAAAGAAACGATCAGCGTTGGCACAGAAGGCATTTACCCCCCTTTCACTTACCACAATAAAGAAGGCAAGCTCACCGGCTATGATGTGGAAGTGGCTAGGGAGTTGGCTAAAGAGCTTGGCGTGAAAATCAAATTCAACGAAACTTCATGGGATATTATGCTTACAGGCTTGAAATCGGGGCGTTTTGATATGGTCGCTAACCAAGTGAGTTTGACGACTAAAAAACGCCAAGCGACTTTTGATAAAAGCTTGCCCTATAGCTATTCAGGAACGATCATGCTGGTTAGAAAAGATGAAAACCGCATTAAAGACATTAAAGACATTAAAGGTTTGAGAGCGGCTAACACTTTAAGCTCCACTTATGGGGAAATCGCTTTCAAATACGACGCTCAAATCGTTTCGGTGGATTCTATGGCGCAAGCTTTGTTGTTGGTGGCGCAAAAACGAGCCGATTTGACCTTAAATAGTTCTTTAGCGATCTTAAACTACCTAAACACTCACAAAAACAACCCCTTTAAAATCGCATGGGAGTCCAAAGAAAAAGATGGGGGCGCTTCCTTTGTCATCAACAAGCACCAAGAAAAAGCCTTAGAGCTTATCAACCAGGCGATGCAAAGATTGATAGATAGGGGGGTTTTAAAACGCTTAGGCGAACAATTTTTTGGAAAAGATGTCAGCCAGCCATAATTTGTCTTTGTTTTTTGAATCTTTAGATTTGAGCAAGGAGCGTTTGGAATTATTATTAGAGGCTTTCTACCCCATGCTAAAAGCCGCTTTTTGCATTTCTTTGCCTTTAGCGATCATTTCTTTCATTTTGGGCTTATTCATTGCGGTTTTGGTGGCTCTCATTAAGATCGCGCCCCCTAAACATTTCATTCATAAGGCTTTATTAGCGGGCGTGAATTTCTATGTTTCGCTCATTAGAGGCACGCCTTTATTGGTCCAAATCGTGGTGGTGTTTTATGGTTTGCCCGCCCTTAGAGTCTATATTGATCCGATCCCGGCAGGCATTATTGCCTTTTCTTTTAATGTGGGGGCATACGCTTCAGAGACTTTGAGGGCGAGCTTTCTTTCTGTCCCTAAAGATCAATGGGATTCAAGCTTGAGCTTGGGCTTGAATTACTTGCAAACCTTTTGGCATGTCATCTTTTTTCAAGCGCTCAAAGTCGCCACGCCCAGCCTGAGTAACACTTTCATCAGCCTTTTTAAAGAAACTTCTTTAGCTTCGGTGGTAACGATCGCAGAGGTTTTTAGAATCGCGCAGCAAAAAGCGAACGCCAGCTATGACTTTTTGCCTATTTACTTGGAAGCCGCTTTGATTTACTGGCTTTTTTGCTTGATTTTAGAAGTGATCCAAAAGCGCATGGAAAAAATCTTAAATTAAGTTGGCTCAATCTAATCTCTTTAATATTTGATTATAATACAGCCTGAATAAAAATAAGGAGATTCTCATGGGTGTGTTTTTGGATAATAGCATTAAAAATGTGGTAGATGAATTGAATGTTCGTTATTTTTTGCCTGACATTCAGCGTGAATATGTGTGGCTCAAAAAAGCCGATGAAAAAAAGATAGAGCAACTTTTTGACTCCATTCTTAGGGGCTATCCTATTGGCTCTTTTTTATTTTGGAAATTACAAAAGGAAGATATAGCCAAGAGCGACGAACAAGACGAGAATAAACTCAATTTCCAACTCTATCAATTCATTACAAATTACGATGAGCGAAAGCCTCACAATGAAAAAATGCGTATTGAACAAATCGTGCGTGATGAGTTGTTTATTGTCCTGGATGGCCAACAGCGCTTAACCTCGCTTTATATTGGGCTTAAAGGCAACTCTTAAGAAAAAGGGGGCTAGAAACGATAACCCCAACGCTTATGAAGAGAAGCGTTTGTATTTGAATTTGAAGCACCAGCCAAACATGGACGATCCAGAAGACAATTACCAATTTGAATTCCATGCCAAAGCGCCTGCAAACGATGAAAATCATTTTTGGTTTAAGGTGGGGGATATTTTAGAGTTGGAAAGTGTGTGGAATTATGCAGAAAAACAGGGTATAAAAGGTAATGCATTGGATTTACTAGAAAAGCTAAAAGACGCTTTTCACACCAAACAACTCATCTCATTTTTTGAAGAAAAAGAAAAAAATCTTAATAAAGTTTTAAATATCTTTATCCGTGTCAATAGCGGCGGGGTTAAGTTAAGCTATTCGGATTTATTGATGTCCATTTTGACAGCAAGCTTTTCAAGCGATATTAGAGAAAAAATGAATGAGTTAGTGGATGCTTTAAAAGACAAAGACTTTCCAAATGTGGAGCAAGACCAGGTGCTAAAAACTTGCTTGTTTCTCATTGGTAAAGACACTACTTTTGAATTAAAAAATTTTAATAAAAATAATATCAAAGAGATTGAAGAAAATTGGGAAAAAATTACAGAAAGCATCTATAACGCTGCAAAACTATTAGAAACTTTTGGTTATGTAAAATATCTGGGTTCAGCTTATATTCTATCCACTTTAGCCTATTTTTATTTTTAAAACAAAAAATGGATAAAAACGATGAAGAACAAGCCCTAAAATTTGTCCGCAACGCTCAAATCACGAGTTATTTTAGTAACTCAACGGATACAAAATTAAACAACATAGCCAATAGCATGAAGGATGCGCAAACTTTTGAGCGGTTCAACCACAATTTAGCCAAACATGAGAAAAATCCTTTAAAAATCACTAACGATGCTATAGAAGAAATGATGTGTTCTAGTAGCGATTCTCGAGTCTTTCCTATCTTACAAATCTTATACCCAAACTTGAACTGCAAAACCACCACTTTTCATATAGACCATATTTATCCAAAGTCCAAGTTTGATGAGAAAAATAAAAAATTAAATAAAGATTTCTATAAGTGTGAGAATCATCTATACAACCTCCAGCTTTTAGAAGGCCAAGAAAACAGCGCCAAAAAGGATAAAGACCCAGAAAGTTGGCTCAAAGAAGAATATAAAAATGAGCAAGCCATAGAAGAGTATAAAAAAAGAAATTATATTGACCCTACCCTAAAATTAGAATGGGAAAACATCAAGGAATTTCGTGAAAAAAGAGAAGAAGCTATCATTGAAAAATTAAAGGAAGTGTTATTGCCCAAGTCTTAATAGGAGTGTTTTCGTGGCTGATATAATCAAGTAAGCGTTTAAAACGGGTAAAACAAAATTTAAACTCGTTTAAGTGATTCTTAATGATAAAAAAGGTAGAATGATTCACTTTTTAAGTGCTAATCAAATTTCATTTAATGCTTGTTATCTAAAAAATGCTGTTAAGGTGTAAGGTAGTTATATAAAATCAATCTTATCCATCTTAGTTTCAAAATGACAAATTTAAAACAGGGCGATAGCCTAGTGAAAGGATAGTCAATAAAACATTTAGGCAAAAAAGAGGTAAGAACCTTAGGGTTATCTTCGCTTGGCGGGACTTTAGAATTTTACGATTTTATCATCTTTGTATTTTTTACGAGTATCATTGCCAAGCACTTTTTCCCAAACACCCTCAGCCCCATTTGGTCTGAAATCAACACTTATGGTATCTTTGCTGCAGGTTATCTAGCGCGCCCGCTTGGCGGCATAGTGATGGCTCACTTTGGGGATAAATTCGGTCGTAAAAACATGTTCATGCTCTCTATTTTATTGATGGTGATCCCAACCTTTGTGCTGGCTTTGATGCCAACTTTTAATGATTTGGTGAGTTTTGGCGTTGATAGCATGGGACTTACCCCAAAAAATGCTCATTATCTTGGTTACATAGCTCCTGTTTTTTTGATATTTGTTAGGATCTGTCAAGGCGTTGCTGTGGGTGGTGAATTGCCTGGCGCTTGGGTTTTTGTCCATGAGCATGCTCCGCAAGGCCAAAAAAACACTTATATCGGTTTTTTAAGCGCTTCTGTAGTTTCTGGGATTTTGCTTGGGAGTTTGGTTTATATTGGGATTTACATGGTTTTTGACAAGCTTGTTGTTGAAGATTGGGCTTGGCGGGTTGCTTTTGGGCTTGGAGGGATTTTTGGTATCATTTCTGTCTATTTGAGACGCTTTTTAGAAGAAACTCCTGTTTTTCAGCAAATGAAGCAAGACAATGCCTTAGTTAAATTCCCGCTTAAAGAGGTGTTTAAAAATTCTCGCTTTGGCATATTAATCTCCATGCTTATCACTTGGGTTTTAACCGCTTGTATTTTGATTTTTATCCTCTTTGTTCCCAATTTTACCCTTACGCATCCTAATTTTCATTTCACTCCGTTTGAAAAAACCTATTTTCAAATTTTAGGACTTGTTGGTATTGTAAGTTCTATTATTTTAACCGGGTTTTTAGCCGATAAAATCAAACCGCACAAAGTTTGTATGGCTTTTAGTGTGGCCTTTGGGTTTTTTGGCTTTTTATTCTTCAAAGAATTTTATTCTAACGCGCCAAGTTTAGTCAATACCGTAGCTTTATACTCTTTTTAGCCTGCTTTTGTGCGGGTATTATGAATTTTTGCCCCATTTTTATGAGCGATGTGTTTAGCGCTAGAATCCGTTTTAGCGGGATTTCCTTTGCTTATAACATAGCCTATGCTATAACCGCTGGCTTTACCCCTCAACTTTCAAGCTGGTTAAACGCAAAAGCTATAGCAGCACCTGAAAGCTTGCAAAGTTATGGTCTAAGTTTTTATATTTTTGTGGTTGCTTCAATCGCTTTTCTCGCATCGCTTTTAATGGCGCCAATTTACAATAAATCTAATACCCAACACGAAGTGTCGCCCACAGCATGAAAGAAGCGCAAACTTTTGAATCATTCAACCAAGATTGAGCCGATTTTCATTAAACCATATTATTTTAAAAAATCATATTGACCCTAGAATTAAAAATATAGAGAAATTTCGTGGAAAAAGAGAGAAAAAGCTAAAAAAGGAAGCATTATTATTTAAGTTTTAATAGGGTGTTTTAGTGCTACTTGTTGTAAGGGTTTAACGCTTAGCGTTGGTGGATTTTGGTTATGGTGAAATTCTTAACATTCAAAGATTTTTGAACTTATCGTTTTAGATTTCATTTTGTTGTAAAACTCTTAAGGGGGTGGGGGGATATTATAATTCCTCTCTGCAACCTCATTAAAACCCCCCCTAGCTCCCTATGGAGTGTATCACAATAAGATTATCGCTTGATTGAGCTTTTCAATATTTTCACGCTCAAAACACCCACCCATAATTAAAAAACACCTTAAAATGGTTAGCCCCTTCATTGAAAATAAAAGAGTT
>NZ_QBAW01000010.1 GCF_009689985.1 Helicobacter pylori
TTCGCTAAATTGAGAGCGAGTAACTCTAACTTAAAAAGAACAATAGCTTTCACAGAAGCAGAAAGAGCTGACTTGAGTTAAGAAACACTTCTAGCGTTTTAGATTTTTATTCTTTATTCCGTTAGTGTTGCTTTTTTATTTCTTTTGTTTTTAAGTTGTTCTAGTTTGGGGTGTTGTGGGGTTTGTGTTTAGATTTTTAAAACCGATCTAAAAGAAAACTTTTTTCATCAAGTTTCTTTTTTAAAAAAACCTAAAAATTTCTTAAACACTTCTTTAGGATCGAATGCATCACACACCTTGCACCCATACATGCCAATTAAAATCACAAGCCAGCTCACATACACCCAGCTCATCAAAAACCACAAAATAGAAACGCTCCCATAAAGCTCATGGTAAGTGCGGTTATACAACACATAATAAGTGAAAGCCCATTTTAACATATGCCAAGAAACGCTCGTAAAAAACACCCACAAAAACACCCAAAAATAATGTTTAAACACCTTATTCGTGGGAATGGTAAAAAGGATCAAAAAAAACGCGTAAGTGCCTATCCATCTTAAAACATGCAACAAATTTGAATCTTTATCTTCAAAAAACACTTGGATCTTAATGTCAAAAAACACCACCAAAGGCAGAGCGAATAAAAACACTAAAGTCGTGCCAAACCCCCAAAATAAAAAGATTTCTTTACCCTTAAAATGCGCATAATCTCTGGGCTTTGCATCAAAAATTTTTGATGCGATGGAGCGGTAGTTTTCACAAAAAAGCACCAACGCCACCACAATGGACACCTCTTCAAGCGTGCCTAAGGTCATGTCTGTTTTTTTAAAATTTTCTAAAAAATCCTTAATCGCACCAATGAGTTTAGGAGCGTTAGGGAAAATCAAGGCTTCCATTTCACCGCTGTGCGCTTGCAAGTAATGAGACACAAAAAGACTAAACACAAACAACAAAATAGGCGATAAAGACAAAATCGTATAAAAACTCAAGCTGGAAGCGTAGTAAAACAATTCGCTCAAGCCTAAAAAGGCGTTTTGAAAGTGCTTGGGGAAAATCATTATAAGAAGGCGAAAAAACCCTCTAACGCTTTTAAAAAGTTCTCTCATTAATGACAGCTTGTCGCCATTGTCAAGCCATAAGAGAGCAGTTTTTCTATATCTTTTTTAGGGGCTTTGCCTTTGGTGGTCAAATAGTCCCCTAGCACCACCGCATTGATGCCGTATTCAAAAAGCTTGGCTTCCTGTTTGTCGTTATCTTTAAACACCACTTCACGCCCCCCAGCCACCATAAGCCTAGCGTTAGGCAAAAACTCTTTAGCCAAAAGCACGCATTCTAGGGCTTCATCCGCGCTTAAAGTCTCTGCCTCAATGGGCAATACCGGGTTTTTAATGAAAAAATTAATCGGCGTGGTGTGCGGGGAGAGCGAAGCTAACGCCCTAAGCATTTCAATTCGATCTTCCCAGCTCTCATTAAGCCCAAAAATCCCCCCGCTGCACAAGCCTAACCCCGCCCTTAAAGCGTTTTCGCATGTGATAAACCTTTCTTCCCATGTGTGCGTGGAACAAATCTTAGGGAAGAAATTTTGCGAAGTCTCTAAATTATGGTTATAGCTGTGGATGCCCGCATCTCTTAAAAACTCTAATTGCTCCAAATCCGCGCGCCCGCAGCATGCGATTAGATGCAAGCCCAATTCTTCTTTGTTGATGGCTTTAGCTAATTTGGCGATGTATTCGCATTTTTCATCGTCTAATTCGCGCCCTGAAGTAACCAGACAAAACCCTAAAGCCCCTAATTTCCTTAACGCTCTAGCCTCTTGTAAAACCACTTTTTCATCTTTAAATTTATAGCGCTTGATCGCTCCTTGGTGGTGTGAGCTTTGCGTGCAATAAGCGCAATCTTCCTTACAATCCCCACTGCGCACATTGGAAATAGAACATAAAAAAATCTCTTGCATAAAAATTCCTTTGTTTTAAAAAAGTTGGTTTTTTTAGACTGATTATAGCAAAGAAAAAGAATCGCTTTTGATTTTAAGGGCTTTATCCCATTAAATATTAAAACTAAAACTTTGTTTGATTTTAATTCAAGCTCGCGCCTCTAAAATCAATCTCAAAACTTTACGCTATAATTTCTTCACTTTTTCATTAAGGGATTTCATGCAAGATTCATTCATTCAAAGTTACCCCCCCCCCCCCCCCAATCAGCCATAAAAAATCATGCGTTAAATAACGCGCCCAATAATGAAGAAAATAATAAAGAAATAGATCTACCCACCCACATCACCAGTAATTTAAAAAAAGAGCTTAGAGATTACCAAAATCAAGCGATACACAATTATTTAGAAAAACGCCAATTTAACCCAACTCAAAAGCATTTCATGTTTGAAATGGCGACCGGTAGCGGTAAGACTTTAGTGATGGCGGGTTTGATTTTAGAATGCTACAAGCAAGGCTATCAAAACTTTATCTTTTTTGTGAACAGCACCAGCATTTTAGAAAAAACGAAATTGAATTTTACAGACAGCGTTTCATCAAAATACCTTTTTAGCGAGAATATCAATATCAATGATGAAAATATAGAAATTAAAAGCATCAATAATTTAAACGAGAGCCACAACAACGCTATCAACATTTATTTTAGCACCATTCAAGGCTTGTTTTCATTATTCACTAGAGCTAAAGAAAACGCTATCACCATAGAGGATTTAAAAGATCAAAAATTAGTTTTTTTAGCGGATGAAGCGCACCATTTAAACACAGAGACTAAAAAGAAATTAAATGATAGTGAGGCTAGCGAAAAACGCAACTGGGAAAGCGTGGTGAAATTAGCCCTAGAACAAAATAAAGACAATTTATTGCTGGAATTTAGCGCCACTATCCCTAAAGAAAAAAGCGTTAAAGAAAAATATGAAAACTTAAAGGCGATCACTTACACCTTAAAACAATTTAGCGAAGATAAATTTTGCAAAAACATCTACTCCCTTTCCTATGAAAACAAAGAATTAGAAACGCACTTTTTAGGGGCATGCGTTTCCAGTTTGTATAAAGAACTATTAGCCCAACACCACAATATTGAAAACTTTAAACCCTGTATTTTGTTTAAAAGCGAAAGGATTGAAGAGAGTAAAAAAATCAAGAGCGCTTCAACGCCTTTTTAGAAAATTTAAGCCCTTTAGATTTAGAAAATTTTTTCAATTACAGCCGCAACGATTTTTTTAAAGCCGCTAAAAACTTTTTTGATGAGAAAAATTACACCGCTAACCTTGTGGCATTCTTGCAAACGAAATTCAAAAAAAGCACCCAGATTAACACCAACAACGAAAAAGAATTAGAAAAAGGCATGCTTTTATTGAACTCCCTAGAAGACAGAGACAACCCTAAAAGAGTGATTTTTAGCGTGGATAAGCTCAATGAAGGTTGGGATGTGTTGAATTTGTTTGACATTGTCAGGCTTAAAAATAAAGCGAATCAAAAAGACACCATTAAAGACGCCCAGCTCATAGGGCGAGGAGCGAGATACTACCCCTTTAGCTATAACGATTTCAAGCCAAGCCGCATAGAGTTTTACCAACGCAAATTTGATCTTTCTAACCCCTTAAGCGCATTAGAGAGGTTAGACTACCATGCCATTTATAACAGCGAATTTATCGCTAAATTAAAAGAAGAATTACGAGAGTTAGGATTAGGATTTGTAAATGAAAAACAGACTATCCCTTTAACGCCCACCAAGCGTTTCAAATGCTACTATGCAAGCAATACAAAAGACAAGAATAAAAACCTATTCAATAAAGACTATTCAGGCCCTGTTGAAGCCACACTCCAAAGTTTGCATGTCCCCTTATTTGGCTTTATTGTGCGTGAAAAGAAAGTGGATTTTAAAGAAGAAAATAAAGACGATAGAACTTATTTTATACCCCACACTTTAGACAAAATCCCCCTAAACTATTTTTTAAAAGCCCTTAATTTAAAAAACCTGGATTTCAAAACGCTTAAAAAAGCCTTTAAAAAACATGCCTTTAACAATAAAGTGGGATTTATAGAGCGGTATGTCTCTTCATTACAAACAAACTTCCATAAAAGCCAAAAGTTTGACGACAACAAAACGCTTTTAAAACTCGCTGTTTATATCATTGAAAACTTAAAAGACACGCTTTTAAAAGAGCAAGATAAACCTAGCGTGAGCGCGTTAGAATTAAAAGAATTTGAAACGCATAATAAAAGCCTTAGCGCTAGCGAGTTGGAAAAAGACATTCCCTTTTATGAATGGCTGCTTTTTAAAGACATGCGAAAACTAGACAGCGATTTAGAAAGGGAGTTTTTAGGTTTTATCAACGACCATAAAGAGATTTTAGACAAGAAATTCAAAGAATGGTGCGTTTTAAGGAACGATCATTTCGCTGAATTAAAAGTTTTTTGCAATATAGAAGGCCCCTTTTACGCGCAAGGTTTTGAGCCGGATTTTATCCTTTTTGCCCAAACGCATGAAGATGAATTTTTAGGCTTCACTTGCTATATGGAAGCTAAAGGCGAACATTTAGAGCCTTCTAACGCTTGGAAAGAAGAATTTTTAGAAATGCTAGAAAACGCCACGCTTAAAAGCCATAACAAAAAACTCCATTTAAAAGGCTTGCCTTTTTTCACGCTCCATAATAGCGTAGTCAATGGCGAATTTCAAACCGCTTTCCATCAAACTTTTAAGGACAAAGAATGTTAAAAACCTCACTAAAAACCCTACTAGATGCTTTAATCAATCATTTCACTAAAGAACGATTAGTTACTTTAATCCTAACAGCTGATGAAAAGCTTTTAACTTTCATGCTTGAGCATGAAAACGCTAACGACTACAAAAACGCTTTTTTTAAAACGATCGCCAACACGCTTGTGTTTGATGAAAAAGCGCTATTAGAATGTTTAGAAATAAAAGAATTAGAAAAATCTTTCACAAGATTTAAAAATAAAATAGGCTTATTTTCGCAAGGGCGTCCTATCAAATCCAGCGGACTAGTGGTCTTGAATTTCCCTTTTAAAGACAATGTTTTACTCGGTAACGCTAAAGATAACAGCACCAAATCTAACGAGCTTTTTTACCATGAAATACTGCATAAAAAAGAAATTGACACGCTTTTAAGCCCGAAAGTGTTGTGCCGTTTTGAAATGCATGGACAAGGCGATCTAAAAAACGCTTTAAAAGATAAAAACACAAACTACCTTATCAAAGGGAATAACTTGATCGCTCTTCATTCTTTAAAAAAGAAATTCGCTAAACAAGTGAAATGCATCTACATTGACCCCCCTTATAATACCGGTAATGACAGCTTTAACTACAACGATAATTTTAACCACAGCTCATGGCTAGTGTTTATGAAAAACAGGCTTGAAGCGGCTAGGGAATTTTTAAGCGATGATGGGAGTATTTATATTAATTTAGATTATAATGAAGTGCATTATTGTAAGGTGTTAATGGACGAAATTTTTAAACGAGAAAATTTCAGAAGTGAAATTATATGGAGAATGGGTTTTTTATCGGGCTACAAAACGGCCGCAAAAAAATATATAAGAAACCATGATACAATTTTATTTTATTCTAAAAGTGATAATTATCTTTTTAATAAGACTTATATAGAAAATAAAGATTTTTTACAGCTATTAACAAAAAATGAAGTGTAAAATGCTTTTAAAAAATTTTCTTTTCCACAAGAAAAAGTAGATGATTTTTTAACTTTTATAAATCATGAAAATAGAGGTGAAAAATATCCATTAGAAGATACATGGAATAGTAATAAGTGGGATAAATTAAATTCAATTGCTATTGATAGTTCAGTTTCAAGAGTTGATGAAACTATAGTAATTGATGATGAAAATTTTAAAGGTCAAAAACCAGAAAGTTTAATTCAAAGAATCTTAGAGGTTTCTACCAACGAAAACGACCTTGTGTTGGACTTTTTTGCCGGGAGCGGGACGACTTGCGCGGTGGCACACAAAATGAAACGCCGCTACATTGGCATCGAGCAAATGGACTATATAGAAACGATCACTAAAGAAAGGTTAAAAAAAGTCATAGAGGGCGAGCAAGGGGGCATTTCTAAAAAATGCGGTTTTAAAGGGGGCGGGAGTTTTGTCTATGCTGAATTGAAAGAAGTGAATTTAGAAATTAAAAAACAAATCACTAACGCTAAAAGCGCGAGCGAATGCCTAAAAATCTTTAACGATCTTAATCTAAATGAGCGCATTTTAAAACGCGCCGATTGCAAGATTGGTGAAATTGATAGCGAAGAGTTCCACAATTTAGATTTAAACGAGCAAAAAAGGATTTGTTGCGCTTTTTTAGACTCTAACGAAGACTATTTAAACTTGGGTGATATTGACGAAGACGCATGGGAGATAGATGAGATCACTAAAAAATACAATGAAATTTTTTATTCTTAAGTTTAATCGTTCAACGCACGCCACTTAACGCATCAAAACGCTACGCCTATTTAGTGGGCAAAAATAAACAATATAGAATAAACAATATAGTTTAAAAGCTAGAGGAATTTAAAACGCTTGGGCTAAAAAATTTTTAGCTTTGTTTGACATAAGGATAACTAATCCGCTAACAGTAAGCATTCGCTCGCTATAAACTCGCTATAAAATAAAAAAGATCATTAAAAATA
Organism: Helicobacter pylori; assembly: GCF_009689985.1. Taxonomy (NCBI): domain Bacteria; kingdom Pseudomonadati; phylum Campylobacterota; class Epsilonproteobacteria; order Campylobacterales; family Helicobacteraceae; genus Helicobacter; species Helicobacter pylori. The sequence goes on from NZ_QBAW01000010.1 coordinate 6,650, forward strand.
AACTATTAAAAATATTATTGTAGTATTCAAGCCAACCAACAAGGAGTAAAACATGAAAACCTTTAAAAACTGGCTCTGTTTTAGCCTGATCGCTATGAGTTGGCTCCAAGCGGACATGCTGGATAATTTCACTAAGGCCATTAACAGCTACACCACTAAAAAGCTTAATGAAATCAAGGATCAAGTCAATAGCGCTAACCCCGCTAAAAATCACAATCCCACTCATAACGCTAATGGCATGCTCACTAACATTGATTGTAAAGTCTTAAAAAATAACTTCTATTCGGTGTGTTATTCTAGCGAGTTGAAAAACCCTATTTATGGCGTGAGCGTGTTGTTTGGGGATTTAGTGGATAAAAATAATATTGAGAAACGCTATGAGTTTAAAACGGACACACGATTAGCCGAATACCAACAAGCCACGACACAAGATTACACAAGAAGCGGTTTTGATAGGGGCATTTTGTGGCGAATGACGCTTCTTTTGACTTTGCCTCTAACCCTTTAAGAGAGACTTACAGAATGACTAATATCACCCCTGAAGACAAAAACACCAACAGGCATTCTGTTTTATTGGTAGAAAAAGAGGGCCGTAATTTGGCCAGAAAATACCATCAAGTTTTAGTAGAAGAGCTCACCATCATCAAACAGGGTTATAGGACTTTCAGCTCTAAGAATATCGCTATCCCTAGCGGCTTTTGGTACCACTATGATACAAGCCTAACGGATAGCTATGAAAACGCTAAAAGCGAATGCTTTTATATCCCTAATGACAACCAAAACTATCCCTTACAAGAAATGAGAAGAGATTGTAAAGAATACGAGCGAGTTGAAAAGCAGGTGGTTTTTAAGAACAATAAAAACGCTGAGTTGAATGAATTGCCTAAGTATCTTAACAACGCTAAGAAGTATTAAAACCGCTCTTAAATACCCATAAAACACCAGTATTTTGGATAAAAGGTTTGAGAAAACAAATTTCTAAACGGCTTAAAACTGGTTTTTTATTAGAAGCGATAAAAGTTTTATGGGCGTTGGAGGAATGAGATGAAATTATGATTACAATTATGGCAAACACAACAATAGATCCGGATTTAAGATAATCTCTTATAGTTGTTTGCTGATTTGCTGGGTAAATCCATGCTATCTATCCATGCACCCCTAAAAACAACAATATACAAATTTTAAATTATTTTACATGAACTCCTGGAGTTTGTTCGCTTGCGCCATCCATTCTGCAAGGTTTTCATAATCGTTATTTTCTATCCAAGCCTTAGCTTGCGCGATTTCTTTTTCGCATTTTTCAATCGCTTCTAAGACATTGTCTCGGTTTTGTTTGAAAATATCTTTCCACATTAAAGGCGAGCTTTTAGACAAACGGCTCATATCCCTAAAACCCCCACCCGCTAAGGATAGAATCATCTCTGGGTCGTTTTGCTTTAAAACGCTATTGGCTAGAGCGTAGCTCAAAACATGGGGTAAATGGCTGATATAAGCCACATGGGTGTCATGCTCACTAGATTTCATTTTGATCAAGCGCGCTTTAATACCTAAAAAGATTTCTTTAGCGAGCTCTACTTGCTTGGTCCCTGAATCTTCTAAATCGCACAATATCACCAAAGCGTTTTCATACAGCCCCTTAACGCTCGCTTTAGGGCCATAAAACTCTGTCCCACACATGGGGTGCGCGGCGATGAAATTTTGACGAATGCTTTTAGGGATATTGTGAATGATTTGCGCTTTTGCCCCTCCTAAATCAATAATCGTTGCGCTTTTTTTAACGGGAGTCATTTTTTTCAAACATGCAATGATGCCCTCAACTGGAATGGCTAAAAAAATCACATCGCATTCTAAAATCTTTTCAAATCCCACGCACTCATCTACAAGCCCCAAAGTCAAAGCCAATTTAGCATGCAAAGCGTTATGATCATAGCCTATGATGCTTTTAAAACGCCCCCATTCTTGCAGGGCTAGCCCTAAACTCCCCCCCATAAGCCCTAAACCAACAATGCCTGCTTTCATGCCAACTTCTAAAGTAAGGTTTTTTCTAACACTTCAGCGATGTTTTTCACCGCAACGATGTTTAAATTCTCTCGCACTTCAGCAGGGATTTCATCTAAATCCCTTTCATAGTTTTTGACAGGAATGAGAGCGGTTTTAATGCCGGCTTTAAAAGCGGCGATCAACTTTTCTTTCAACCCTCCTATGGGTAAAACTTCCCCGCTTAAAGTCAATTCGCCCGTCATTGCCACTTCGCTTCTTGTAGCTCGGTCGCACAAAATGCTCGCCATCACGCTCGCCATAGCGATTCCAGCGCTTGGGCCGTCTTTAGGCGTAGCCCCTTCAGGGACATGCAAATGCAAATCATAAGCGTTATAAACTTTCAGCACTTTTTTCTTTTTCTTATTCTCTGCATCGGCCTCGCTAGGGATTTTAGGCGCTTTTAAGGTTTCGTTATCCAATAAGACTTTGACAACAGAAAAGGCAATAATAGCGGATTCTTTCATCACATCGCCTAAACTCCCGGTGAGTTTCAATTCCCCCTTGCCCCTGATCTTAACCGCCTCAATTTTAAGCACATCACCGCCCACTGGAGTCCATGCCAAACCATTGACGATACCGATTTTATTTTCTTCATCTATGGGGTCAATTTCAAACACCATGCGCTCTAAATACTCTTTAAGATTGCTAGGCGTGATAGAGACGCAGAAATCTTTGTTCTCGCCTTTTTTATCTTCGCTTTTTTGATCTTCGCCTTTTTTGGTCCGCCCTTTTTTGTGTGGGTTATCTTCTAGGTATTTTAAAGCCGCTTTACGCATAATCGTTGCGATTTGTCTTCGTAAATCCCTAACGCCCGCTTCTCTGGTGTATTTTTCAATAATGAGTTTCAAACACTCATGGCTAATATCCACTTCGCTAGGCTTTAAGGCGTGCTTTTCTAATTCTTGGGGGATGAGGTAGTTTTTAGCGATCTCTTCTTTTTCGCTAGGCGTGTAGCTGGATACGCTGATAAATTCCATTCTATCCCTTAAAGGGGCCGGGATTCTGTCAATATTATTGGCGGTAGCGATAAAAATCACTTGCGACAAATCAATGCTGAAATTCGCGTAATGATCCCTAAAAGCGATATTTTGCTCAGGGTCTAAAATCTCTAATAAAGCGCTCGCTGGATCGCCCCTAACGCTCCTATCCACCTTATCAATTTCATCTAAAACCATGACAGGATTCATCTTTTTAGCTTCAATAAGCCCTTGGACAATACGCCCGGGCATTGAGCCTATGTAAGTGCGTCTGTGCCCTCTTAGTTCATTCACATCTTCTAAGCCCCCTAAAGCGATCCGAACTAAAGGGCGCTCTATCGCTTTAGCGATGGAATTAGCCAAACTCGTTTTACCCACGCCAGGAGGCCCATAAAAGCATAAAATCGTGCCTTTAGCTTTGTCTTTTTTTTCTGGTTTTTTCTTGTGGCGCATTTCTAAAAGCTGCATGGTGGCAAAGTATTCTACAATGCGCTCTTTAGGCCTTTTTAAGGAATAATGATCGTTATCTAGTTGCTCTTTGACATGTTTAATGTCAAGCGCTTTTTTTTCATATTGCCCAAAAGGCACATCTAACATGGTTTCAATGTAATTTTGTAAAGTCGCGCTATCAGAGCTGTCCGCATGGGTTCGGCTTAATCGGTCAATTTGCTTTTTGATTTCCTTAAACGATTCTTCTTTTAAGAAAGGCTTGATGCTTTCTAGTTTTTGGTAGTATTGGTTTAAATCTTCATCTCGCTGTTTGTCTGTGCCAAGCTCTTTTTGGATTTGTTTGAGCTGCTCTTTTAAGAAATATTCCTTATTGGTTTGCTCCATTTTTTGATGGACTTTGGATTTGATTTCTTTTTGGAGTTTTTGGGTTTTAGTTTCTTCTATCACGATATCAATCAAATCCAACAAGCGCTGTTCGGTGTTGTTGTTGGCAAAAAGAGAATACGCTTGATCTTTTTTTAAATGCAAGGCCGCTGCGATTAAATCAGCGATGCGGTTAGGATCGTCGTTGTCTTCTAAGGCTTTGATCAGATCCGGAGGGAAGAGCGAGCTGACATTGGCTAGAGTGATCACCTTTTCTTTTAACACTTCCACGATCGCTTGAATGTTTTCTTTATCGTATTCTAAATATTCAATAGGGCTTATTTGAGCTTCTAAAAAGCCTTGCTCGTTTTCTTTGGCAGGCTCTAAAATACGCCCCTTAGCGATGCCATTAAAGAGCAATTTCACGCGCCCATTAGGCATGTTGGCTTCACGCATAATAGATCCAATCACCCCTACATCATAATAAGGGGCTTCATTATCGTTCAATTTGTCTTTTTGGCATGCAATAAAGACTAATGATTTATTGCTTTTAGCGTAAGCCACCGCCTTAATGCTCGCGTTATTTTGTAAGAAAATAGGGGCTATCATAAAGGGGTATAAAAAAGTGTCTTCTTCTACCAATAAAGGCAGAATTTTAGGAAAATCTTCAGTCATTTTTCATCTCTCTGTTATAAATTTGTATGGTTTTGAAATATCCTACCAATCAAAAATTAACACATACCAAGGCATGTGCGATGGTTTGGGTTTAGTCTCTTTTTCTAAAGTCTCATCTATTCTTTCTAAATAGCGTTTCACGCCCTCAGGCTTGTGGCGTTTTTTATAGACATTCGCAATCGCGCGATTGAGCTCATTTTGCCCTAAAATGAATTTGATTTGCATATATTCTACATAGGGGCGGTAACGGCTGTTAGGGTATTTTTCTATAAATTCGCCTAAACTCACAATAGCGTTAGAAATAAATTCCTGGTCTTTAGAATGGTTTTTGAAAGCGTAATAATGCGATTGCAGTTTCAAAAAGGTCAAATAATCCACATTGTCCTTAGTCCCAAAGCGCTTGATGTATTCATCAAAGTAAAAAGACGCTAAAACATACTCTTTCTTTTTCATGTGCGCTTGCCCTAAAGCCAGCATCGCTTCTGGGACAAGGGGGGAATTGATGTGTTCGCTCTGTAAAGAAGAATAATAATTGTCCGCCGTTTCTAAATTAGCAAAAAGGATTTCTCTCAAAATCCCTTGATACCAAAAAATCGCCGGTTTGTTGTATTCGTCTTTTTTTTTCTTTTTGTTCGCACAACCGGTGCCTATCACAATAATCGCCATTGCGATAAAAAGGAAAGTTTTAAAATGTTTTAAACGCATGCCACCTGTCTTATAAAATTAAATTTTTGAATAACTCATGGTTATTTTTTCTTTCTTATTCCCACCGAATAATGTCAGCACCATTTCTCCAAATCAAGCCCAACCGCACCAAAAAGGCACCACCCATCGCTAAAATGAGATTTACTAGGATTATTTTTCTTGATTTGTGGTTTTATTTTGCTCATTCCTCACTCCTTGTTGTATTTTATAATTCTTCAGTTAAACTTCCATCATGGTTAAGTTATTGGGATTATACCCAAAACTAGCAAAAATTGATTTTACCAAAATTGTTTGATATAATACAGAGTTTAGTTTAGAAATCATTGAGCGCTGGTTTTAAGGCGGTCTTTTATTCTTTAAGGAGAAGATTTTGTGCTTTTTTAAAGGGAATGCAATCGCCTATGATTTTTGATGTGAAAGCGCCTATATTAGGGTTTGAAACCATTCATAAAATGCACTTGCAAAAGGTTGATGAGATCTTTTTGCGTTTGAATAGCATAGAAGACAATTCTGTCGTGTCTTTCACGCTGGTGAATCCCTTTGCTTTAAGAAAATACGAATTTGAAGTGCCTACCCCCTTAAAAATCCTTTTAGAATTAGAGGGAGCCAAGAGCGTTTTGGTCGCTAATATCATGGTGGTTCAAACCCCCATTGAGCTTTCCACCGTGAATTATTTAGCCCCTTTAATTTTCAATTTGGACAAGCAGCTCATGGGGCAAGTGGTTTTGGATTCTAACAAATACCCACACTACCATTTAAGAGAGAATATTCTAAGCCACACGCATGAATGATGCATGAGCGGTGCATGGGTGGTGTTTGAATAAAGCGTTTCTTTAAACTTATGGCACAATGCATCGGTGTTTTTGCAAATGCAAGCGAGCGGTTTTCTTATGGTATAATAGCGGTTATTTTTTAGAATAACCAACGCTAAAAATGGCGCTTTAGTTGAATCCAAAACAAGGAGTTTATTTTATGGAACAAAGCCATCAAAACTTACAATCTCAATTTTTTATAGAGCATATCTTACAGATTTTACCTCACCGCTATCCCATGCTTTTAGTGGATAGAATTATAGAGTTACAAGCCAATCAAAAAATTGTCGCTTATAAGAATATCACTTTTAATGAAGACGTGTTTAACGGGCATTTCCCTAATAAGCCCATTTTCCCAGGCGTTTTGATCGTAGAGGGCATGGCGCAAAGCGGAGGGTTTTTGGCTTTCACTAGCTTGTGGGGGTTTGACCCTGAAATAGCCAAAACAAAAATCGTGTATTTCATGACGATTGATAAGGTTAAATTCCGCATTCCTGTAACCCCAGGCGACAGATTAGAATACCATTTAGAAGTCTTAAAGCATAAGGGCATGATCTGGCAAGTGGGCGGCACGGCTCAAGTGGATGGCAAAGTGGTCGCTGAAGCCGAATTAAAAGCCATGATCGCAGAGAGAGAATAAAAATGAGTAAGATTGCAAAAACAGCCATCATCTCTCCTAAAGCAGAGATTAATAAGGGCGTAGAGATTGGGGAATTTTGCGTGATTGGAGATGGCGTCAAACTAGATGATGGCGTGAAACTCCACAACAATGTAACCTTACAAGGGCATACTTTCATCGGGAAAAACACCGAAATTTTCCCTTTTGCCGTGCTAGGCACACAGCCTCAAGATTTAAAATACAAGGGCGAATACAGCGAACTGATTGTTGGAGAAGACAACCTTATTCGTGAATTTTGCATGATAAATCCCGGCACTGAAGGGGGGATTAAAAAAACCCTTATTGGGGATAAAAACCTGCTCATGGCTTATGTGCATGTCGCCCATGATTGCGTGATTGGAAGCCATTGTATTTTGGCTAATGGCGTAACTTTAGCAGGGCATATTGAAATAGGCGATTATGTCAATATTGGCGGTCTTACCGCAATCCATCAGTTTGTGCACATCGCTAAAGGGTGCATGATAGCCGGTAAGAGCGCTTTAGGCAAAGACGTGCCGCCTTATTGCACCGTAGAGGGCAATCGCGCTTTTATTAGGGGGTTAAACCGCCACCGGATGCGCCAATTATTAGAGAGTAAGGATATTGATTTTATTTATGCGCTTTATAAGAGGTTGTTCCGCCCTATCCCCTCTTTAAGAGAGAGTGCTAAATCAGAATTAGAAGAGCATGCCAATAACCCTTTTGTAAAAGAGATTTGCTCTTTTATTTTAGAGAGTTCTAGGGGCGTGGCGTATAAGTCAAGCGAATATTCTAGCGAAGAAAAACAAGAGGAATAACATGAATGAAACGCTTTATTGCAGTTTTTGCAAAAAACCAGAATCCAGAGATCCCAAAAAACGCCGCATTATTTTTGCGAGCAATCTCAATAAAGACGTGTGCGTGTGCGAATATTGTATAGATGTGATGCATGGGGAATTGCACAAATACGACAGAACGGATTCTTTATTGGCGCTCAAAAGAGACCGATTAAGAAGAATGGAATCTAGCGCTTATGAAGAAGAGTTTTTGCTCTCTCATATTCCAGCCCCTAAAGAGCTTAAGGCGGTTTTAGACAATTATGTGATAGGGCAAGAGCAGGCCAAAAAGGTTTTTTCCGTAGCCGTGTATAACCATTACAAACGCTTATCTTTTAAAGAAAAACTCAAAAAACAAGACAACCAAGACAGCAATGTGGAGTTGGAACATTTAGAAGAAGTGGAATTGAGCAAGTCTAATATTTTACTAATCGGCCCTACAGGATCAGGCAAAACTTTAATGGTGCAAACTCTAGCCAAGCATTTGGATATTCCTATCGCCATTAGCGATGCGACTAGCCTAACTGAAGCGGGTTATGTGGGCGAAGATGTGGAAAATATCCTTACAAGATTGTTGCAAGCGAGCGATTGGAATGTTCAAAAAGCCCAAAAAGGCATTGTGTTTATTGATGAGATTGATAAAATCAGCCGTTTGTCAGAAAACCGCTCTATCACTAGAGACGTTTCTGGCGAGGGCGTTCAGCAAGCGTTGTTGAAAATCGTTGAAGGCTCTTTAGTGAATATCCCCCCCAAAGGTGGCAGAAAGCACCCTGAGGGCAATTTCATTCAAATTGACACGAGCGATATTTTATTCATTTGCGCTGGAGCGTTTGACGGGTTAGCTGAAATCATTAAAAAACGCACCACGCAAAACGTGTTGGGTTTCACTCAAGAAAAGATGAGCAAAAAAGAGCAAGAAGCGATCTTGCATTTAGTCCAAACCCATGATTTAGTAACTTATGGGCTTATCCCTGAGCTTATCGGTCGTTTGCCGGTTTTAAGCACGCTAGATAGCATCAGTTTAGAAGCGATGGTAGATATTTTACAAAAACCTAAAAACGCTCTCATCAAGCAATACCAACAGCTTTTCAAAATGGATGAAGTGGATTTGATTTTTGAAGAAGAAGCGATTAAAGAAATCGCTAAACTCGCTTTAGAGCGAAAAACCGGGGCTAGGGGCTTAAGGGCGATCATTGAAGATTTTTGTTTGGATATTATGTTTGATTTACCCAAGCTTAAGGGATCGGAAGTGCGTATCACTAAAGATTGTGTTTTAAAACAGGCTGAACCTTTGATCATCGCTAAAACGCATTCTAAAATTCTTCCTTAAGGAACACGCTTATAAATTTAACGATAAAGGATTAGAAAGGGCATGATTTTTAGCAAATTGATCGGTTTGTTTTCGCATGATATTGCCATAGATTTAGGCACGGCTAACACGATCGTGTTGGTCAAAGGGCAGGGCATTATTATCAATGAGCCTTCTATTGTGGCGGTGCGCATGGGGTTGTTTGATTCTAAAGCTTATGATATTTTGGCAGTGGGGAGTGAGGCTAAAGAAATGCTAGGCAAAACCCCTAACAGCATCAGAGCGATTCGCCCCATGAAAGATGGCGTGATTGCCGATTATGACATTACCGCTAAAATGATCCGCTACTTTATTGAAAAAGCGCACAAACGAAAAACATGGATCCGCCCGCGCATCATGGTGTGCGTGCCTTATGGACTGACAAGCGTGGAAAGGAATGCGGTTAAAGAGAGCGCTTTAAGCGCTGGGGCTAGAGAAGTCTTTTTGATTGAAGAGCCTATGGCAGCCGCGATTGGAGCGGGCTTGCCGGTCAAAGAGCCGCAAGGGAGTTTGATTGTGGATATTGGCGGTGGCACGACTGAAATTGGCGTGATCAGCCTTGGGGGGTTAGTCATTTCTAAAAGCATTAGAGTGGCTGGGGATAAATTGGATCAAAGCATCGTGGAATACATCCGCAAGAAATTCAATTTATTGATAGGGGAGCGCACCGGCGAAGAGATTAAGATTGAAATCGGTTGCGCGATCAAATTAGATCCGCCTCTCACAATGGAAGTGTCAGGGAGGGATCAAGTGAGCGGGCTGTTGCACACGATTGAATTGAGCTCTGATGATGTGTTTGAAGCCATTAAAGATCAAGTGAGGGAAATCTCTAGTGCTTTAAGGAGCGTGCTTGAAGAAGTGAAGCCGGATTTAGCGAAAGACATTGTGCAAAATGGCGTGGTGCTTACCGGCGGTGGGGCTTTGATTAAGGGATTAGACAAGTATTTAAGCGATATGGTTAAACTCCCTGTGTATGTGGGCGATGAGCCTTTATTGGCGGTAGCCAAAGGCACAGGGGAAGCCATACAAGATTTGGATTTACTCAGCCGTGTGGGTTTTAGTGAATAATGCATGCGTTTTTATTTTAAATTCCTTTGGCTTTTAGGGATTTTTCTTATTTTTTATTTTTTAGACATTAAAGGCAGTTCTTCTTATATTAGCGACCGGATTAAAAACGCCTTGATGGGCGCTAAAAACAGCTTATTAGACAACATTCAAGCGTATTTTTTTCAAGCCCAAAACATTAAGGAATTTCAAAAAGAACGCTTGATTTTAGAAGCTTTAAAACTAGAAAACGCCGATTTGAAAGAGCGTTTGAATAGTATTTATCCTTTAGAAAATCCAAAAATGACTTATACCCCTACTTTCATGACTTCATTCATCAGTTTAGAAGACACGCACAGCATCTCTCTCCACCCTATTGCGGATTTAGAAGAAAATAAGATTTATGGCCTTGTCTCTCACAATCAAGCCATAGGCATTGCGGTGCTAGAAAAAGGGCGCTTGAACGGGTTTTTGAACGCTCACAAGCGGTGCGCTTATAGCGTGATGGTAGGCAAAAATCAAGTGCTAGGCTTCATAGGATCTAATTTTAGGCAAGAATTAATCGTGGATTTCATTGTCCCAAGCGCTGAAATCAACATAGGCGATCAAGTGCTAACGAGCGGGCTAGATGGGATTTTTGGAGCGGGGGTGTTTGTGGGTGAAGTTTCAAGCATTGAAGATCATTACACTTATAAAAGCGCGGTGTTGAAAAACGCTTTTTTAAGCGAAGCCAAACTTTTAAGGCATGTGTTTTTGAGCGATGTGAAAAACTAGCGCTCTGTTCAAGGCTAATTCAAGCGCCTTTTTAACCCCTTTCAATAAAATCAGGCTAATTGTTTTAGAAAAAAATCTTTTAATTCCCCTTCTTTAATCCAATCATTTCTATAACGCTCCCCCACACCATCCTTATTTCCATAAAATTTTAAAACCACTTTGATTTTGAAATGGGGATCGTCTTTAGGGTTAAAAATTTTATCTTTAAAAAGTTTATACGCATCTGCCTTATGTTCGTAATCAGTGTGTTTGCTCCCTTTAGGATCAATGAAGCAAATGATCTGCGTGCCACCTTTTTGTAGCCAAAAGATAAAATCAGGGAAAAATTTCCTTTCTGTAGCGCCGTTGTCTATATAAGGGATAAACAAATTGTCTAAATGCTCATCAATCTTGCTGAACGCCCAAAAATCATAGTTTTCTTGCAGCGTTTCTGTAATCTTTAACAACTCTTCTAAAAAATCGCTCTCGCTCTTTACTTTAACCACATGCTTAAGCCAATCGCAGTTTTTGGCTTTAATTAAAGGGGTGTAGTAATGCTCTTTGAGTTTTAACAGCTCTGCATCCTCTAGCTTAAATGTTTTGTTCTGTTTGTGTTTTTCTGTATCATAAGGATCGATCTCGCCTTGTGCGATTTTCATTCTTAGAGTTTCTTTATCCAAAGGCGCATACTCTTTCACTTCTTGGATGGTTTGAATCAATTTTTCTTTTTTATCCGCCTTAACTTTAACCCTTTTAAAATGCACGATTTTCTCGTTATCTAGGGCGTTAAACTCGTCTTTAGGCACTTTTTGATTGGGGTATAGCTTGCCTTTAATTTCAGAAATCATGTAATCTAAATCTTTATAATGCCAAGTTGATACCTTTTTAAAATGCGCTGTTTGTATCAAATCTTTTAACAGCGCGTAATCTTTAGGGTCATAAATTTCATGCTTTAAAATAAAATGCTTTTCACTCATTAAATGAAAATACTCTTTTAAATCCTTAAAATTTTTTTCGCTCATTTTAAACGAAGCGCTTGGAGAAATTTTAAGAGCGTTGGTTTGTTCTTTTCGGTAGCAAGGCACAAACAAGGCATGCTCTATGGGCGTTTTTTCTAATTTGATTTCACGCCAAGAACCTCTATTCTCGCCCCCACTTTCGCTCTCTTTTTGGAACTTTAAAATCGCTTCAAGGCTTGCATGGTTGGTGGGTATCACAAAAAGCGTTTCCAGCATTGCAGCGTTTGGTTTCAAGTTTTTTTTAATAGCTTCATCTATCTCTAAATACGCTAACCTTTGGCGTTGGTTTTTGACGCTTTCAATCCTTACGCCCCTGCCAAAAGATTGTTTCACCAACTTTTTAGCGTCATCATCAAGCCCTATATTTAAAAATAAAATCACGCTAGGCCTTGTGCTATCCCAGCCGGTGTCAAAAGTGCGAGACCCCACTAAAATATTGATACTGCTCTTATCAATCTGGCTGAAATAGCTCTCTTCTTTAAAGCTCAAATTCTTACTCACCACTTTCACGCTCTTTAATTTTTCATGGATCCATTCTGTAATATCGCCTATTCTAATCAAGCAAAAGACTTTATCGCTTGTGTTGAGCTTGAAAGCGATTTCTTGGTTGTTTTTAGGGTTAATAATGACTTCAATATGCCCGTTACCGGCATAAAAAACTTCTTCTTTTAAGCCTTTAAAATCCATATCGTTTAAACTTTCTTTAAAAACCTCAATTTTATAGTTTTGATCTTTGCCATCGCTAAAAAGGAATTCCGGTTTCTTTAATTCCTCTAATAAATCGTCTTTAGCCTTTAAAAAATCGCTTTCATCATCGTTTTCAATCACTCGCGCTAAAGTTTTAAAAAAGATTTCCGCATCGCTGTTTTCCACATTCACAGAATGCGTGAACACGAGCATTAAAGGGTCATGAAAATAGCCTTCTGTTTTATAGCGTTTTTGCATGCCTAAAAGCAATAACGCCTTTAAAAGAGCGATTTCTTTTTCCCTATCGTTTAAATCTTTCAATTCCTTAAAAGCGTTTAAGTTGTTTTTCTTCAACAAAACAGACTCTTTACCATAGCCAAGCTTCACCCACTCGCCCACGCTCAAATTATACACCGCAGTGATGAGATCGCTCTCTTCGGTGAAAGTGGCGCTAAAATTGAATAAAAACCCCTTTAAAGACAGCAGACTAAAAATCGCCTGCCTTTTGCTCTCAGTCTTGTTCCCCTTATGCGCTTCATCTAAAATCACATAATTTTCCCCATTATCCCAACAATCCTTATAATTTAAGAGGTTTTCCTTGCTTTCTTCATCATTCATTAAATCCGTGCGGTAATAAAAAAGAGCGATTTTTTGAAAAAAATCTTTTGAAGCGCGGTAAAAATCCTTATTCTTAACGCTTTTAAGGTTTTTGAAATCAATTTGTTTGGAATAGTCTTTATTGCGGTTGTATTTTTCAATTTCTTTTTCAAATTGCTTGATTAAATGCTCGTTCGCACTAAAAAACATGATATTTTTCTTAGGGATCAAACCCATTCCCATAGCCACGCTTAAAAGCTCTACCAGTTTGATGATGACAATCGTTTTACCGCTCCCTGTGGCCATGTAAAAGGCTAGGCGGTTGATAAAATTTTCAAAACGCACGCAACCATTTTCTACCTTAAAAGAGTTCTTCAACAAATCGTTGAGTTTCTTTTTAGCGAAATCGCAATTGGCGAATGAATAATGTTTTTGATAAAATGCGTAAAATTCTTTTTTATTTTCTTTGAAATCCCTAAAATAAGCAATAAGCATTCTAAAAGCGTTGATCAAAGCTTGCTGTTGGTAATCTAAAAGCTCCTTATTGCTATCAAAGCTTTTAAAGTCTAGCATTTCTAACGGATCGTTAATCTCGTTAATATTCAATTCCTCTTCAGCGAGTTTTTGAGCGACAAAAATTTCGTTATCGGTGGTTAAATCTTTTTTCTTTGCCATGATTTTCTCCTTACCAAATGAGCGCTTCTTTTAAGGCTTTTAAGATCTCTACTTCTTTATCATTCCCTTTAAATTTCACCACCTTTTCATTAAAAAACTCCACTCCAACGCCGTGTAAATTTTCCAAAGTCTCCTTAATATCCACGCCCATTTTTTCTAGCACTTCCACATTGAGCGTGTAAGAATGTTCTTTACGCTCCACGAAATCGCTGTATTGTTCATCATACGCTAAGGGTTTGTCGTTGTCTTCATATTTGATTTTCCTTAAAATCTCTTCATAGCTTTCCAATGCATAAACTTTGACTACCCCACCTCCATTAAATTCTTTAATTGCACCGCTTTTAAAACCGCCTATAACCTTTTTAAGGCGAGGCAAAATCACGCTCTCAAAATGCTCCCCCATTTCAACACCGATATACTTTCTCTTCAACTTGTGCGCCACCGTGCAAGTCGTCCCGCTCCCAGCGAAAAAGTCCAACACGAGATCGTTTTCTTTTGTGGAAATTTCTAAAATTCTTGAAATTAGGGCTTCGGGTTTGGGGGTGTCAAAAAGTTTTACATTATTAAAGAGAGCTAGCAATTGTTTTGTGGCGTCTTGATTATGTCCTACTTCTGTATATTTCCATATTGTTAAAGGTGTTGTGCCTTGCTTGACTTCACTTAAAAAGCGTTTCAAACTAGGAACATTGTCTCCATTTCTTCCAAAATAAATACGATTATCATCTACAAGTTTTTGAAAATTTTCTTTTGAAGTCATCCAACACCGCCCTTTTGGTGGCGTTACAACTTTTCCACTTGGTGTAGTGATAGGATAATCATAACTCGCCATATAAGTTTTTACCAAACAATCACTAGGTTTCCACGCACCCCTTTCATCGTTATCTAAATTTTTATAGCGTGCATTCATCTCGCTTGTGCGTGGTAATAAATTAGGCCGCCAAATTCCTTTATCTTTGGCATATAGTAAAATAAAATCGTGGTTATCAGAGAACCATTTCGCATCATTTTGTGGAGAATACTTTTTTTCCCAAATAATCGTGTTTACAAAGTTATCACCCCCCCCCATTAAACACTTCGTCCATTAAAGCTTTGCAATAAGCCTGTTCGTTGTCATCAATGCTCACAAACATCACGCCTTTATCATTCAATAAGGCATGCGCAAGCTCTAGGCGGTTTTCCATCATAGCGAGCCAACTGGAGCGCTTGAAATTATCCGCATAAACAAATTCATTGTTTTGCGTGTTGTAAGGCGGATCAATGTAAATGCAGTCTATTTTTTCTTTATAGCGGTTTTTAAGGGAGTTTAGGGCTTGGTAGTTTTCGCTTTTAATGAGCGTGCCGTTGATTTCATTTTCACTGAATAAGCTTTTAACCTCTTCTTCTAAATCTTTAAAATAAATAGTGTCTAGAGGCAAAAACTCGTTTTCTAAAAGATTGTCTGTGATTTTTAAATTCAAATCTTGCCATTCTTTAACTTGTTTGTGGTAGTTTGGGTGGTTTGTGATTTTATTCAAATCGTAGTTTTTGGCTTCTAATTGGTCTAGACTCACAATGAAATGCGAGTTTAACACAAAGCGGGGTTTGTTCCAAATCTTACAAAGTTCGTTTTCAAATTCGCTCACTAACACAATCACTTCTAAAGCCACTTCCTTAATGGTATTGATTTCATTAAGGCGTTTAACATCAAATGCAGTCATTTCTTTAAAAAGGTATTCAAACAGATACAAATCCAACTGCTCTTTTAAAAACCCTAGTGCGTTTTTATGGATAAAATAATCCATACTGCCTTGCTTTTTGAATTTCACAAACGCTTTTTTTAACACTTCTTCATCAAGTTTGACGCCTTGATTGAAACATTTTTTTATGATTTCATTCGTTTTTGTTTGAGTCCCCTTACTGCTAAGAGTAACGCTAAAGTTTAGGGTGTTAGTTTTTGTGTCTATATCTTTTAAATCAAAGACTAAATCCACTTTTTCATTATATTTTTTGCTCTCCAGTGAAGAAGTATCAAAGTTAAAAAGAATGTTTTCTAGTTCAAAGCAAAAATCCTTATAAATCGTTTCGCTTTTCACATAATAGAGATCTTTAGTTTTATAAAATAAGGCGGTATCTTTTTTAAGGGAGCATTTTTCATAATCGCTTTTGGTATAAAGGCTGTCATAAAGGGGCGTGTCGTTGAAATAAATCCCTCCATTAGCGCTGAAATAACGCTTGAAAAAGCTATAGAGTTTGTCAAACAATTCTTCTTTGAGATCGTTGTTGTTTTGGCATTTTGAATCAATGAGTTTTTTTAATTCTTGTTTTTTATGGTGGTAATACTGGCTTTTAGCTTTCATGAGGTTGATCATGCCGCTTTTGATTGCTTTAGGGCTAGGATTTAAAAGGCTTTCTTGCTGGTCTTCAATCTTAACGCCTATGAAAAGGTTTTCTAAAACTTCATAAAATTGCGCTTCGTTCGTTTTCATTATCACGCTCCTTAAAAATATGGAAAGTATTATAACAAAGCCCACCCATTAAGTGCTACAATACCCCCATGCAAAAAAAGATTTTTTTACTAGAAGATGATTACCTTTTAAGCGAGAGTATCAAGGAGTTTTTGGAGCATTTGGGCTATGAAGTGGTTTGCGCTTTTAATGGGAAAGAGGCTTATGAAAGGCTTTCGGTTGAACGCTTCAACCTCTTGCTTTTAGACGTGCAAGTGCCTGAAATGAATAGCTTGGAATTATTCAAGCGCATCAAAAACGATTTTTTAATCTCTACGCCTGTGATTTTTATCACCGCCTTGCAGGATAATACTACCTTAAAAAACGCTTTTAATTTAGGAGCGAGCGATTATTTGAAAAAGCCTTTTGATTTGGACGAATTAGAAGCGCGCATTAAAAGGTTTTTCAATGATGATCCCATAGAAATCATGCCTAACATTTTTTATCACCAACACTCTTTAAATATTAAAGGGAAAAAGGAAATCCTAGCGCCCAAAACCGCACAACTTTTAGAATACTTTTTAGAGCATAAAGGGCAAATCATCAGCTCTCAAGCGTTAGAAAACAACTTATGGGAGCAAGCGATTGATGATTCCACCTTACGCACTTACATTAAAGTGTTGCGCAAGCTTTTGGGGAAAAATTGCATAGAAACGCATAAGGGGGTGGGCTATCGCTTTAACCCACTATGAAAAAAAATCCCTCAAGCTCTTTTTGGGGACTTATTTAGGCTCTTCGTTTGTGTTAATGCTGGTGATTAGCGTTTTAGCGTTTAATTATGAAAAAAACGAAAAAATCAAAATGATACGCATGGACATGGACAAAATGGCTTCTAAGATCGCTAGTGAAGTGATTGCCCTACACATGCAAACGCATGGGGATTACCAAAACGCTTTAAACGCTCTCATATCACGCTATAAAGACGCTTCCATAGCCCTTTTTGATAGTAAAAAGCGTGTTTTATATTCTAATATCCCTGAAAGCGCAAATTTGATTAAGAACCATAAAGAAGCGGGCTTTTTTAGTTTTAAGGGGGAATATTACTTATTCAGCGATGAAACTTTCGCCCATTTAGGCGTGGCTAAAATGCTTTTTAAAAATTCTAAACCCCTTCATTTTTCTTCTTTGTATCGTAATATTGTTTTAGTGTTTGTCGTAGCGTTTTTATGCGTGATAGGGGTTTCTGTGTTTTTAGGGCGTTTGTTTTTAAAGCCCATTAGGAATGAAATCACGCGCATCGATCATTTTTTAAAAAACACCACGCATGAATTAAACACCCCCATGAGCGCTTTAGTCTTGTCTTTAAAAACCCTAGAAGACAGCCAACAACACCGCCGCATTAAAATCGCTATCCAGCGCATGAGTTTTTTATACCGCTCGCTCTCTTATTTAGTGATGCAAGATATTGAGCACGAATCCTTTGTGCTTTTGGACTTAAAAGCCTTAATTATTAAAGAAAACACGCTTTTTAGCGAGATGATAGACTACCACAAGCTGGAATTTAAAAGCGATCTAGTGGGAGTGGAATTGAAGGCTAAAGAACAGGATTTTATTTCGCTTTATAGCAATTTGCTCATGAATGCGATCAAATACAGCGTCATGCATGGGTATATCCACATAGAGCTAACGCACGGGTTTTTGAAAGTGAAAAATTTAGGGTATGAAATCCCTAAAGACAAGATTAAAGAATTAAGCGTTCGTTACGCGCGTTTCAATTCTAGCGTGTTGGGTTATGGTATAGGGTTGGATTTAGTGAAAAAAGTGTGTGAAAAGTATAAAATGCGTTTAGAAATTCATAGCGAACCCTCTTTAAAGGGATCGTTTCATGAAAATTCGTTCTGTATTCATTTTCAAGGATAAAAATGCTTTCAGTGTATGAAAAAGTGGATGCCCTAGACAAAAGGGCGCTTGAAGAATGGCTTTTAAGCGAAGACATTCTAATGGAAAACGCCGCTATGGCTTTAGAAAGGGCGGTTTTACAAAACGCTTCTTTAGGCGCTAAGGTCATTATCCTTTGTGGGAGTGGGGATAATGGGGGCGATGGCTATGCGTTAGCCAGGCGTTTAGTGGGGCGTTTTAGAACGCTAGTTTTTGAAATGAAATTAGCCAAAAGCCCCATGTGCCAATTGCAAAAAGAAAGGGCTAAAAAAGTGGGGGTAGTCATCAAAGCATGGGAAGACAATCATAAAGATTTGGAATGCGATGTTTTAATAGATTGCGTGGTAGGGAGTAACTTTAAAGGCGAATTAGAGCCGTTTTTAGACTTTGAAAGCCTTTCTCAAAAAGCGCGCTTTAAAATCGCTTGCGACATTCCTAGCGGGATCGATTCTAAAGGCAGGGTGGATAAGAGGGCGTTTAAAGCGGATACGACTATCAGCATGGGCGCTATCAAATCATGCTTATTAAGCGATAGGGCTAAAGACTATGTAGGGGAATTGAAAGTGGGGCATTTGGGGGTTTTTAATCAAGTTTATGAGATCCCAACAGAGACTTTTTTACTAGAAAAAAGCGATCTGAAACTGCCCTTAAGGGATAGAAAAAACGCTCATAAGGGCGATTATGGGCATGCGCATGTGCTTTTGGGTAAGCATAGTGGGGCGGGATTATTGAGCGCTTTAAGCGCGTTAAGTTTTGGATCTGGGGTGGTGAGCGTTCAAGCGTTAGAATGCGAGATAACTTCTAATAACAAGCCTTTAGAATTGGTTTTTTGTGAAAATTTCCCTAACCCATTAAGCGCGTTCGCTCTTGGCATGGGGTTAGAGGGTTTTCCAAAGGATTTTAACAAGTGGCTTGAATTAGCCCCATGCGTTTTAGATGCGGGCGTTTTTTACCATAAAGAGATATTGCAAGCTTTGGAAAAAGAAGTGATTTTAACCCCTCACCCTAAAGAGTTTTTATCGTTGTTAAAATCAGTGGGGATCAATATAAGCATGCTAGAATTATTAGAC
The DNA here is from genome assembly GCF_009689985.1 of Helicobacter pylori. NCBI lineage: Bacteria > Pseudomonadati > Campylobacterota > Epsilonproteobacteria > Campylobacterales > Helicobacteraceae > Helicobacter > Helicobacter pylori. The sequence goes on from NZ_QBAW01000010.1 coordinate 25,699, forward strand.
AATAAACTAGAAATCGCAAGGAATTTTTCTCAAAAATACCCCAGGGTGGTTTTGCTTTTAAAGGGGGCTAATACCCTAATCGCTCATCAAGGGCGAACTTTTATCAACAATTTAGGGAGCGTGGCTTTAGCCAAAGCAGGCAGTGGCGATGTGTTAGCGGGGCTGATTGTAAGCCTACTTTCTCAAAATTATACGCCTTTAGACGCCGCTATTAACGCAAGCCTAGCGCACGCCCTAGCGGGTTTGGAATTTAAGAATAATTACGCTTTAACGCCCTTAGATTTGATAGAAAAGATCAAACGACTATAAAAGGATAAAAATGGATCATTTAAAGCATTTGCAGCAATTGCAAAACATTGAAAGGATCGTGCTTTCAGGCATTGTGTTGGCCAACCATAAGATTGAAGAGGTTCATAGCGTTTTAGAGCCTAGCGATTTTTACTACCCGCCTAACGGCTTGTTTTTTGAAATCGCTTTAAAACTGCATGAAGAAAATTGCCCCATTGATGAGAATTTTATCCGCCAAAAAATGCCTAAAGACAAGCAAATCAAAGAAGAAGATCTGGTCGCTATTTTTGCAGCAAGCCCTATAGATAATATTGAAGCTTATGTTGAAGAGATTAAAAACGCTTCCATTAAACGAAAACTTTTTGGCTTGGCTAATACCATTAGAGAGCAAGCCCTAGAAAGCGCGCAAAAATCCAGCGATATTTTAGGCACTGTGGAGCGAGAAGTCTATGCGTTATTGAACGGCAGCACGATAGAGGGCTTTAGGGATATTAAAGAAGTGCTTGAAAGCACGATGGATCTTATTGTAGAAAACCAAAGAAAAGGGAGTTTGGAAGTTACTGGCATACCGACTGGCTTTACTCAATTGGATAATTATACGAGCGGTTTTAATAAAGGGAGTTTAGTCATTATAGGGGCAAGGCCGTCTATGGGTAAAACCAGTTTGATGATGAACATGGTCTTAAGCGCGCTCAATGACGATAGGGGGGTAGCGGTTTTTAGTTTAGAAATGTCTGCGGAACAACTCGCTTTAAGGGCACTATCGGATCTCACTTCTATTAATATGCATGATTTAGAGAGCGGGAGGCTTGATGATGATCAATGGGAAAATTTAGCCAAATGCTATGATCACCTTTCTTGCAAAAAACTCTTTTTCTACGATAAAAGTTATGTGAGGATAGAGCAAATCCGCTTGCAACTACGAAAGCTTAAATCCCAACACAAGGAATTGGGTATCGCTTTTATTGACTATTTGCAACTCATGTCAGGGAGTAAAGCCACTAAAGAACGCCATGAACAGATCGCTGAAATTTCAAGGGAGCTTAAAACTTTAGCTAGAGAATTAGAAATCCCTATCATAGCGTTAGTGCAACTCAACCGCAGCCTAGAAAACCGAGACGATAAACGGCCCATTCTTTCTGATATTAAAGACAGCGGAGGGATTGAACAAGACGCTGATATTGTTTTATTTTTGTATAGAGGTTATATCTATCAAATGAGGGCTGAAGACAACAAAATAGACAAGCTCAAAAAAGAAGGCAAAATTGAAGAGGCGCAAGAGTTGCACCTAAAAGTCAATGAAGAAAGGCGTATCCATAAGCAAAATGGCAGTATTGAAGAGGCTGAAATCATTGTGGCTAAAAACAGGAATGGGGCTACAGGAACGGTTTATACGCGCTTTAACGCTCCTTTCACACGCTATGAAGACATGCCCATGGATTCTCATTTAGAAGAAGGACAAGAAACTAAAATTGAAATGCCCATAACTTGAAAGATAAAACTTTTCAGGGGGCGTTTGAACTTCTTACAACCCCCAAAGAATACTTGTTGTGTGGGGTTATTTTAAGCCTTTTGTTAGCGTTCAATCTTTATTTAGAGTATTTGAATTACCAAAAGCTTGATTTTTCAAAACCTACAAGCCTGAACGCTCAAATCTTGTTGCAATACCCTAAAACTAAAGATCAAAAAACCTATTTTGTTTTAAAGCTCCAATCAAAGGGCATGATCTTTTACACCACCATTAAAGAGCCTTTAAAAAACCTCCAATACCGCTACGCGCAATTTTTTGGCAAAATCAAACCTTGCTCGTTCTTAGAGTCTTTAAGATCATGCTTTTTTCAAACTTATTCTTTTTCTTTAACACGAAAACAAGATCTCAAATCGCATTGGCGCCGTTTCATTGACAGCGCTCATTCAAGCGCTTTAGTGGGTAATTTATACCGAGCGTTGTTTATAGGGGATAGCTTGAATAAAGACTTAAGAGATAGGGCTAACGCGCTAGGGATCAACCACTTACTAGCCATTAGCGGATTCCATTTAGGGATTTTGAGCGCGAGCGTGTATTTTATTTTCTCTCTTTTTTATACCCCCTTACAAAAACGCTATTTCCCTTATAGGAACGCTTTTTATGATATAGGAGTTTTGGTGTGGGTTTTTTTGCTAGGGTATTTATTGCTATTAGATTTTTTACCCTCTTTTTTCAGGGCGTTTTTAATGGGCTTGTTAGGGTTTTTGGCATGCTTTTTTGGGGTAAGGCTTTTGAGTTTTAAACTTTTGATTTTAGCGTGCTGTATCGCTATAGCGTTACTCCCTAAATTGCTTTTTAGCGTGGGGTTTTTGCTTTCTGTTTGTGGGGTGTGGTATATCTTTTTGTTTTTAAAACACACTCAAGCCTTTTTTAAAACCTCTTCTTTTTTGGTGCGATCTTTTCAGGTCATAAGCTTAAGCGTGCTGGTGTTTTTGAACATGCTCATCATTGCGCATGCCTTTTTCCCTATGTTTTCGCCCTACCAACTCTTTAGCATTCCTTTAGGCTTGATTTTTATCGTGTTTTTCCCTTTGAGTTTGTTCTTGCATGCTGTGGGTTTGGGGTCTTTGTTGGATGGTATTTTAAACATGCCTTTAATGATCCCTACGATTTCGGTTTTTTCGCCTTTATGGCTTTTGGGGGTGCATTTATTTTTAACGATTCTAAGCACGCGTTTTTTTAAAGTTTATTTAAGCATGAATGTTTTAAGCGTGGGCTTTTTCTTGTATTGTTGCTATCAATATATTATAATGCCTAGTTTAATTGTAGGTTAGAAAAGTCATTTTATTAGGGATCAAATAATTGCTTAAAAAAATCACGCATAAAATCAAAGCTTTAAGCGAATTGGTCGCTTTGGAGCATACGATATTTTCTAGCATGTTTTTACTCATGGCTATGGTCATAAGCTCCTATCAAAAAAATCAAACGCTCTTTTTTGGGTTAGAAACCTTAATCCTTTGTTTTTTAGCCTTATTAGGGGCAAGAAACTTCGCTATGGGGTTTAACCGCCTAGTGGATAGAGATATTGATAAGGATAACCCAAGGACGAAAAACCGTCCGAGCGTGGATGGTAGGATCAGCGTTAAAGGCATGGTGGTTTTTAGCTTTTTAAACGCTCTTTTATTCGTGGTGGTGAGCTATTTCATTAACCCTTTAGCTTTCAGGCTTTCGTTCCCTTTTTTAATCATTTTAGGGGGGTATTCGTTCTTCAAGCGCTTTTCTTCTTTGGCGCATTTTATCGTGGGTTTGGCTTTGGGTTTAGCCCCCATTGCTGGGAGTGTGGCGGTTTTAGGGGATATTCCTTTATGGAATGTCTTTTTGGCTTTAGGGGTGATGTTATGGGTGGCTGGGTTTGATTTGCTCTATTCTTTACAGGATATGGAGTTTGATAAAGAAAGGGGCTTGTTTTCCATCCCTAGCCAATTAGGGGAAAAGTGGTGCTTGAATCTTTCAAGGCTCTCACACCTTGTAGCGCTTGTGTGCTGGCTTTGTTTTATCAAATGCTATCATGGGGGGCTTTTTGCGTATTTAGGATTAGGGGTTTCAGCCTTGATTTTACTCTATGAGCAGATCTTAGTGGCTAGGGATTATAAAAACATTCCTAAAGCCTTTTTTGTGAGCAATGGCTATTTGGGGGTGGTGTTTTTTATTTTTATTGTCCTTGATGTGGGATTTAAGCATGCATGAGTTGGTTTTAAGATCTCAAGCTTTAGGGTTTGAAACGCGCCTAGTCCAATGCGATTTATCGTTCTCTTATGAAAGGTTCATCTCTAAAACCACACGCTCTTTAGCGGTATTAGAAGAATTTGATTGGTTGGGTTCTGGCTTTGATTTTTCACGCTTGAATGTTGAAAATGACACTCTGGAATTACTCAAAGCGCTGTATTTTAAATTAGAAAAATTAGAGAGCCTGCTTTTAAAAGAAAATTTACTTGAATTAGAGCAAAAGGATCGCATCACCGCTTTAGGGCATGGGTTGATTTGTATCAAAAAATCAAGCCTGATAACGCCTCAAACTTATTACGGGCGTTGTGTGTTAGAGGGGAAAATCCTAGCCTTTTTTGGCGTGGCAAGGGATAAAAATTTTTTAGAAATCACTCGCATGCACGCCTTAGACATTAAGCGTTATGATTCTTTCATTGTCCATAGCGAAAGGAAAGGCTTGAAATTATGAACGGGAGCAATCATGTTATCTTCTAATGATTTGTTTATGGTCGTTTTAGGGGCGATTTTGTTGGTGTTGGTGTGCTTGGTGGGGTATTTGTATCTTAAAGAAAAAGAGTTTTACCATAAAATGAGGCGTTTAGAAAAAACCTTAGATGAATCCTATCAAGAAAATTATATCTATTCTAAGCACTTGAAAGAATTAGAGGGGCGTTTAGAAGGCCTTTCTTTAGAAAAAAGCGCTAAAGAGGATAGCTCATTGAGAACGACCCTTTCACACCTTTATAACCAGTTGCAAGAAATCCAAAAATCCATGGATAAAGAGCGCGATTATTTAGAAGAAAAAATCATTATTTTAGAAAACAAATTCAAAGACATGGGGCATTATGCCGCTAGCGATGAAATCAACGAAAAACAGGTTTTGAAAATGTATCAAGAAGGCTTTAGCGTGGATTCTATTTCTAAAGAACTTAAAGTGAGTAAGGGCGAGGTGGAGTTTGTATTGAACATGGCAGGGTTAAAATGATAGCTTTAAGCAACGCTCTTTCAAGACTTTTTGGCTCTGTCGCTGGCTATGAATTCCCTTCTTTTATCCAAAAAGGCATCAACGCCCTTTATGTTAAGATCTTTAAAATTGATTTGAGCGAGTTTGAGCCTTTAGAAAATTATAAGAGTTTGAACGCTCTTTTCACGCGCTCTTTAAAAAAAGAACGCCCCTTTGACAAAGCCCCTAACGCATGCATTGCACCTTGCGATGCTTTGATCACTGAATGCGCTTTTTTAGACAACGATAGCGCTTTACAAATTAAAGGCATGCCCTATAAAGCGCATGAATTAGTGGGTGAAATCAATCCCTTAAGCCCTTCTTTTTTCTATGTGAATTTTTACCTTTCGCCCAAAGATTACCACCACTACCACGCCCCTTGCGATTTAGAAATTTTAGAGGCTCGTTGCTTTGCGGGGAAACTACTGCCAGTCAATAAGCCCTCATTACACAAAAACAAAAATCTGTTTGTGGGCAATGAAAGAGTGGCGCTTGTTGCAAAAGACATTCAAGGCAATAGGTTGTATTTTATAGCGGTGGGAGCGTTAAATGTGGGTAAAATGCGTTTTAATTTTGATAAGAATATCCAAACTAACGCTAAAGCCCATTTCACGCAAACCTACTCTTACAACCCTCCAATTAAGGTTAAAAAGGGGGATAATTTAGGGAATTTTGAAATGGGCTCTACGATCGTTTTATTCATTCAAAACACCGCTTTTAAAGATTTGAAAGAAAAAAGCGTGAAGTTTGGGGAAAGTATAGGGGAATTTCATGCCAACTGATAACGATTTAAAAACTTCTATTTTGGAATTGTTGCGCGATTTAGACGCGCTTTTAGTGGCTCATTTTTATCAAAAAGATGAGATTGTAGAGTTAGCCCATTATACAGGCGATAGCCTGGAGTTAGCTAAAATCGCAAGTCAAAGCGATAAAAACCTCATCGTGTTTTGCGGGGTGCATTTTATGGGGGAGAGCGTGAAAGCCCTAGCCTTCAACAAACAAGTGATCATGCCCAAACTCTCATGCTGTTCTATGGCGAGAATGATTGATAGCCATTACTACGATAGAAGCGTTCATTTATTAAAAGAATACGGCGTTAAAGAGTTTTACCCTATCACTTATATCAATTCTAACGCTGAAGTGAAAGCCAAAGTCGCTAAAGATGGTGGCGTGGTTTGCACGAGTAGGAACGCTTCTAAAATCTTTAATCACGCTTTAAAACAAAATAAAAAAATCTTTTTTCTACCGGATAAATGCTTGGGTGAAAATCTAGCCCTAGAAAATGGCTTAAAAAGCACGATTTTAGGCGCAAATAGCAAAGAAGAAATTAAAAACGCTGATGTGGTTTGTTATAACGGCTTTTGTTCGGTGCATCAGCTTTTCAAATTAGAAGACATTGAATTTTACCGCCAAAAATACCCGGATATTTTAATCGCTGTCCATCCAGAATGCGAGCCTAGCGTGGTTCAAAATGCTGATTTTAGCGGATCAACGAGTCAAATCATAGAATTTGTAGAAAAGTTAAGCCCCCATCAAAAAGTCGCCATAGGCACTGAAAGCAATTTAGTCAATCGCTTGAAAGCCAAGCGCAACCATCAAAACACTTTCATTCTTTCTAGCACGCTCGCCCTTTGCCCTACCATGAATGAAACGACTTTAAAAGATTTGTTTGAAGTCTTAAAGGCTTATAAAAACCACAGGGCTTTTAATGCGATTGAATTAAAAGATGAGGTGGCGCATCTGGCCAAACTCGCTTTAACTAAAATGATGGAGTTATCCTAATGGAGATTAAAACCTTTTTAGAACGCGCTTTAAAAGAAGATTTAGGGCATGGGGATTTGTTTGAAAGGGTGTTAGAAAAAGACTTTAAAGCCACAGCCTTTGTTAGGGCTAAACAAGAGGGCGTGTTTTCAGGCGAAAAATACGCTTTAGAGTTGTTGGAAATGACTGGCATTGAATGCGTTAAAACCATTAAGGATAAAGAACGCTTCAAACCTAAAGGCACTTTAATGGAGATTAGGGGGGATTTTAGCATGCTTTTAAAGGTGGAGCGCACCCTTTTAAACCTTTTGCAACACAGCAGCGGGATCGCTACTTTAACGAGTCGTTTTGTGAAAGCTTTAAACTCCCATGAAGTGCGTTTGTTGGATACACGAAAAACCAGACCCCTTTTAAGGATCTTTGAAAAATATTCCGTGCTTAATGGGGGAGCGAGCAACCACCGCTTAGGGCTAGATGACGCTTTAATGCTTAAAGACACGCATTTAAAGCATGTCAAAGATCTCAAAAGCTTTTTAACGCATGCCAGAAAAAACTTGCCCTTCACGGCTAAAATTGAAATTGAATGCGAAAGCTTTGAAGAGGCCAAAAACGCCATGAATGCGGGAGCGGATATTGTGATGTGCGATAATTTGAGCGCTTTAGAGACTAAAGAAATTGCCGCTTATAGAGATTCGCATTATCCCTTTGTTTTATTGGAAGCGAGCGGGAACATTTCACTAGAGAGCGTCAACGCTTACGCCAAAAGCGGCGTGGATGCCATTAGTGTAGGGGCTTTAATCCATCAAGCCACTTTTATTGACATGCACATGAAAATGGCTTAAAGGCTTTAAAAGGGGTTATTAGCATGCTAAAAGAATATTTAGAAAGCATTAAAGATCTTACGCCTGAAAAGAATGAACTCGCACACCGCTCCTTTCTACAAAACTTGCTTAATCGGTTAAAAGACCATTTCAATAAAGAATTTAAGATTGAACATGAACCTAACAGAGACAAACAAGGGGGTCAGCCTGATTTTCGCATTTCTTTCCAAGGGCTTAACATTGGCTATATAGAAAATAAAAGGGTAGGGACTAATCTTAGCCAGCTCTTAAAAAGCGATCAAGTTCTTAAATATTTAGAATTAAACCCTAATCTCATGCTCACGGATTACCTTAATTTCGTGTGGGTAGGGAAAGATGAAAATAATGAGCCTTTAATTAAAAGAGAAATTTCTATCGCTAGCCTTGATGAACTCTCTAAACCCCTAAAACCCAAACCGCAAACCGAGCGCGATTTAATTGAATTGTTCAAAAGCTTTTTCAATCACGAAGCAGCGCCTATCGCTAACGCTAAAGATTTTGCAACGCGTTTAAGCACGCCCACCAGGTATTTAAAAGACGCTCTAATCACATACCAAAAAGACACGCAAGTTTCTAGCATTTTTAACAATTTTAAAGAATATCTTTATGAAGAATTGAGTTTTGAAGACTTTAGCGATGCGCTCGCTCAAACGCTCACCTACAGCCTTTTTCTGGCCAAGCTCAACCACCCTTTTGAAAAAATCAATTTGGATAATGTGAGAAGCTCCATTCCTGAAAATTTCGCTGTGATCAGAGAAATGGCGGACTTTTTAAAGAAGCTTGATGCAATCAAAAAAATCCAATGGCTTTTAAATGAAATTTTAAGCTCGATAAATCATGTTGATATGGATTCTATCCTTAAAGATTTGAATGACGATAAAGACCCTTATTTGCACTTTTATGAAACCTTTTTAAGCGCTTATGACCCTAAATTGCGAGAGAAAAAGGGCGTGTATTACACCCCAGATTCTGTGGTGAAATTCATCATTAACGCTTTGGATAGCCTGCTTAAAACGCATTTCAAAGACGCTCCCTTAGGCTTAAAAAGCACTTTAGATAACGAAAACATCAAGCTCTTAGATTTTGCCACCGGCACCGGCACTTTTTTATTGGAAGCGTTTAGAAAGGCGTTAGAAACGAAAAAAACAAGCGATGGAGGCACCTCCACTAAAGAGGACAAATACCAAAACCTCTTGAAGCAATTCTATGGGTTTGAATACTTGATCGCTCCTTATGCGATCGCTCATTTGAATCTCAGCCAAGCCTTTAAGGAGGAATTTAAAAAATCTCTCAAAGAAAACGACGCGCTTAAAATCATTTTAACCAACACCCTCATACAGCCTAGTGAGATCGTTGCTTATCGTGGGCTAAGCCCGATTTTTGAAAAAGAGCTTTCAAACGCCCAAGAAATTAAAAAAAATGAAAATATCCTTATCATCACCGGTAACCCCCCCTTATAGCGGGGCGAGCAGTAATGAGGGCCTGTTTGAATGGGAAGTGAAAGCCACTTACGGCATAGAGCCTAAGTTTCAAACCATAGAAATTGAAAAAAACATTAAACTCACCGATAAAATCCAAACGCTTTTAAACAACATTCAAAAACAAAAAGAAAGCGGCAGTAAAAACGCCCTAAAGGAACTTAAAAATCTCCATTCCAAATACAAACTGCAAAAGGAGAAAAACCCTAAATGGCTCTTAGACGATTACGTGAAATTCATGCGTTTCGCTCAAAACAAGATCGAATCATTAGGGCATGGCCTTTTTGGCTTTATCTCTAACAACGCCTTTTTAGACAACCCGACTTTTAGGGGGTTAAGGCGCTCTCTTTTAGAATGCTACGATGAGCTTTATATCTTAAATTTGCATGGAAATGCGAGGAAAAAGGAGGAAACCCCACAAGGCGCAAAAGATGAAAATGTTTTCAATATCATGCAAGGTGTGTCCATTAACCTCTTTGTCAAAAAGGCACAAGCCACCAAAAAAATCTGTTATTATGATGTGTATGGCGAAAGGGCTGAAAAATACGCTTTTTTAGCCCAAAACGATTTGAATAGTATTGAGTGGCTTGAGATTGCCCCAAGAGCGCCTTTTTACTTGCTCATACCCCAAGAAACGCCCTTGTTAGAGGAATACGAGCAAGGCTTTAGCGTCCAGGAGATGTTTCAAGTTGGAAGTGTGGGGATTGTTACAGGAAGAGACCATGTCGTTTTCCATAAAGACAAAGAAAGCTTATTAAAGCTTTTAAAAGATTTTTCAACCCTAGAACCCAGTGAATTACGCAGAAAGTATGATATTGGCGATGATAGTAGGGATTGGCGTTTAAACAATGCTATCAAAGAAGTTAAGACTAATATTAAGCGTTTAGAAGAATACATTGTTTCGTGCCAATACCGCCCCTTTGATTATCGTTGGACTTATTATACCGGTAAATCAAAGTCTTTTATCGCTTATCCACGAGGCGAAGTTTTTAAGCACATGTTACCCCCCACAACAAACCCTAAAACACCCCATCAAACGCGCAAAAATGTCGCACTAAACACCCCACGACAACTAAAAAACAACGATAAAAGTTGGACGCAATGCTTTATAAGCTCTCATATTAACGATCAAGGGTTAAGCTCTGGGGGCAATGGAGCTGGGGTTAATTACCCCCTTTATCAATTCAAACACCCCAACTACACCGAAAATTTTACGCCAGAGTTTAGAAGCTTCATAGACAAGCATTATAGCCACCATTTTGAGCCGCTAGAGGTTTTAGGCTATATCTATGTGCTATTGTATTCCCCAAATTACCGCAAGCGTTATGAAGACTTCCTTAAAATCGATTACCCTAAAATCCTTTTCACAAACAATAAAGATTTGTTCAGGGCTTTAAGCCTTTTAGGGGTTGAACTAATCGGCTTGCATGTCTTAAATAAAGAAAGCCTAAATTACAGCTTTGAAAAATTAAAAGACGCCACCATAGGCGAATCCTACTACAAAGAATCGCATGATTGTAACCCCATTATCAAAAAACCCACTCATAACGAATCAGAACAACGCCTTTATATCAACCATAGCGCTTATTTTAGTGGGGTGAGTGAGGAAATTTATCATTACATGATAGGGGGGTATGGCGTTTTAGACAAGTATTTAAAAAGCCACAAAGACGAGCCTTGCGACTTTGATCATGTAACAAACATCATTAAAGTCATTGCGCGCACGATTGAAATCCAAAAAACGCTGGGTATTTTGACGAGCGATTTGCCCCATTTAAAAGGGAATGACAAAGGGAATGACGACAGCAAAGCCTTAATACAAGAAATCTTGCAAAACCCCCCCCCCCCCCCCCCCCGTTTAATGCCAATATCGCTCTTATCTTATCGCGCCAAGCCAAAGCCATCGGAGATTTTGACTTTGATGCCGCATTCATCAGCACAAAAGCAAGCGACAACAATATCTACCGCAGAGGCGGAGGTTCAGCCTTCCCTTTATTCTGTATTACCTAATCTCGCTCTCATTTGCGATAGAGGCTCTAAAGTAAGCCCCATTTCTAATGTTTTTGTAACGGGCATGCTTTGTGATTTGCATGTGAACGGATCGGGGAGTTATGCGTTTTTGTTGTATCGTTTAAAATAGGTGGGGATAGATAGATTCTATCATTTGATGCATTTGATGAGAACAAAGCTAAAGATTAAACATTAAGATAGCCTTAAAACGCTTGTGTTAAAATGGCTAGAGTAGCAGATATAAAAGGTTAATTAATCATGGATTTTTTAAAAGAAAACTTAAACACTATCATAGAGGGGGATTGTTTAGAAAAGTTAAAAGATTTTCCTAACAGAAGCGTTGATTTTATCTTTGCTGACCCCCCATATTTTATGCAAACAGAGGGGGAATTGAAGCGTTTTGAAGGCACAAAATTTCAAGGCGTTGAGGATCATTGGGATAAATTTGGCTCTTTTAAAGAATACGATACCTTTTGTTTGGGTTGGTTAAAAGAATGCCAAAGGATTTTAAAAGATAATGGCAGTATTTGTGTGATAGGGAGTTTCCAAAATATTTTTAGAATTGGTTTTCATTTGCAAAATTTAGGGTTTTGGATACTCAATGATATTATTTGGCACAAGAGCAATCCGGTGCCTAATTTTGCTGGCAAGAGACTATGTAACGCCCATGAAACGCTTATTTGGTGCGCTAAACACAAAAACAGCAAAGTTACCTTTAATTATAAAACAATGAAGTATCTTAATAATGATAAACAAGAAAAATCGGTCTGGCAAATCCCTATTTGCATGGGTAACGAAAGATTAAAAAACGCGCAAGGCAAGAAAGTGCATTCCACGCAAAAACCAGAAGCGCTTTTAAAAAAAATCATTTTAAGCGCGACTAAGCCTAAAGATATTATTTTAGATCCCTTTTTTGGCACAGGCACAACAGGGGCTGTGGCTAAATCTATGAATAGGTATTTTATTGGCATTGAAAAAGATTCTTTTTATATCAAAGAAGCGGCAAAACGCCTGAATAACACTAGGGATAAAAGCGATTTTATCACTAATTTAGATTTAGAAACCAAACCCCCAAAAATCCCTATGAGTCTTTTAATTTCTAAACAATTATTAAAAATTGGAGATTTTTTATACTCATCTAACAAAGAAAAAATTTGTCAAGTTTTAGAAAACGGACAAGTGAGGGATAATGAAAATTATGAAACTTCTATTCATAAGATGAGCGCTAAATATTTGAATAAAACCAACCATAATGGCTGGAAATTTTTTTATGCGTATTACCAAAATCAATTTTTATTGCTAGATGAATTGCGCTATATCTGCCAAAAGGAGTTTTAATGGATTATCAAACCTTTAACGAGATTTTTAATCGTTTTGTCTTTGGAACATCTAAAGCGAAATTACTTGAAAATATTGCTGAAAACCCTGAACGCTATTTGGGGATTTTTAGACCCACTAAACCCAAAACAAAACTATTACAAAATTTATTGACTTCCCATGAGATTAAGTTTGGCGATGCGTTTGAATATTTAATAGAAGAGTATTTAAAAGAGCATAACTTTTCGCCTTTATCTAAAAAAATTCCTTATTATAATAAGGGTAAAGAAAAAATGGAATCTTTAGAATTAGATCAGTTTGCTAAAAAAGATAACACATATTATTTTATAGAACAAAAAATGCGAGATGACCATGACAGCACCAAAAAGAGAGGGCAAATAGATAACTTTGAAAGAAAATTAGAGGCTTTAATCCATCATTATGGCGAAAACATTCAAGGCTATTTTTACTTTATAGATGAGAGTTTGAATAAAAATCAAAATTATTATAAAGAAGAATTGCAAAAATTATCTGTTGGTTATGGCGTGCCTTTGAAATTGTGCTATGGTAAGGAGTTGTTTGAAAAACTTAATATCTTGCAAGTTTGGGCTGAGGTTTTAAACCATTTAGCGCGATGGCGTGAAACCTTACCTGATTTACCCAGTTTGAATTTTGATGAAAATCCTTTAGAGAGCTTTGAAGAAATCAAAGATTTAGCGCCAAGCGTTTATAGAAAACTTTTGGATAATGATGGAATTTTCAATCTTGTGTTAATCTTATTCCCAGAACAAAAAGTTTTAAAAATGTTAATAGAGTATTTTAAACAACAGAATAAAACGATTTATCAGCAATTAGCGTCAAAGTTAGAAGAAAAGTTATTGTCTTTGCGATAGAGGCTCTAAAGTAAGCCCCATTTCTAATGTTTTTGTAACGAACATGCTTTGTGATTTGCATGTGAATGGATCGGGGAGTTATGCGTTTTTGTTGTATCGTTTAGGCTCAAAATGAGTGAATGAATGGGCATATTATCTAAATTTTAGATAGAATAAACGCAAAAAATTGAATAAAACCTTAAAGGTGATTCTTTCTAATCTCAAAAATGGGTGGTGCTATTAACAATGACAAAACGACTTTTTAAAGGGTTGTTAGCGATTTCTCTTGCTGTGAGTTTACATGGTGGTGAAGTTAAGGAAAAAAAGCCGGTCAAGCCGGTTAAAGAAGATCCGCAAGAATTAGCGGCTAAAAGGGTGGAAGCGTTCAGTCGTTTCTCTAATGTGGTTTCAGAAATTGAAAAAAAGTATGTGGATAAAATCAGTATTTCTGAGATCATGACTAAAGCGATTGAAGGCTTGCTCTCTAATTTGGACGCGCATTCAGCGTATTTGAATGAAAAGAAGTTTAAGGAATTTCAAGCCCAAACCGAGGGCGAATTTGGGGGGCTTGGGATCACGGTGGGCATGCGCGATGGCGTTTTGACCGTTATTGCTCCCTTAGAAGGCACTCCCGCTTACAAGGCTGGGGTTAAAGCGGGCGATAATATTTTAAAAATCAATAACGAAAGCACGCTGAGCATGAGCATTGATGATGCAATCAATCTCATGCGTGGCAAGCCAAAGACCCCTATTCAGATCACCGTCGTAAGAAAAAACGAGCCAAAACCCTTGGTGTTTAACATTGTTAGAGACATCATCAAAGTCCCATCTGTCTATGTGAAAAAGATTGAAAAAACCCCTTATTTGTATGTGAGAGTCAATTCTTTTGATAAAAATGTTACCAAATCGGTTTTAGACGGCTTAAAAGCTAACCCTAAAACTAAAGGGATCGTGTTGGATTTAAGAGGTAATCCTGGAGGGTTGTTAAACCAAGCGGTGGGCTTGTCTAACTTATTCATTAAAGAGGGGGTTTTAGTCTCTCAAAAAGGCAAAAATAAAGAAGAAAATTTAGAATACAAGGCTAACGGCAGAGCCCCTTATACCAATTTGCCTGTTGCGGTGTTAGTCAATGGCGGTTCAGCGAGCGCGAGCGAGATCGTCGCAGGGGCACTGCAAGATCACAAACGGGCCGTGATTATCGGTGAAAAAACCTTTGGTAAGGGAAGCGTGCAGATACTGCTCCCTGTCAATAAAGACGAAGCCATTAAGATCACGACCGCACGCTACTATTTGCCGAGCGGGCGCACCATTCAAGCTAAGGGGATCACGCCTGATATTGTGATTTATCCAGGTAAAGTACCAGAAAATGAAAATAAATTCAGCTTGAAAGAAGCGGATCTAAAACACCATTTAGAGCAAGAGCTTAAAAAGATTGATGATAAAACCCCTAATTCCAAAGAGGCGGATAAAGACAAGAAAAATGAAGAGGAAAAAGAGGTTACTCCTAAAATGATCAATGATGATATCCAGCTAAAAACCGCTATTGACAGCTTGAAAACCTGGTCTATCGTTGATGAGAAAATGGATGAAAAAGCGCCTAAGAAGAAATAAAAACTCATGGGGTTTTTATTTGAAAAATCGTTAATGAGTTTTTTCGCTCATCCAATCAAAATCCTTAAAATCATCAGCTTGATTTTAAGCTTTTGGGTAAGCTTTTTGGTTGCTGAAAACACTTCTGAGTCAGAAGAAATCAAGGCTAAAGTGGTTTATGTGAAAATTCCTCGATTAGAAGATTTGGAAAACAACCCGGTTTATATCGGTCAAACTATAGGCGTAACTTATGATTTATTGCTGTTTGACGCTGAGTTTTTGGAAGCTAAAATCAAAGACGAGCTGGATAAAACCCAAATTGAGCTTTTAAGCAAAATGCCTAAATGGAAAAAGGTGGAAAAAGAGCTTTTCAGAGCGACTTATTATTACAAGATTAAGGGCATAAAAGCGAGCATTCCGCCTTTAGAAGTGAGCGCGTTTTCTAATAAAGACAAGTATATAGATTATTCCATAGCCCCAAAAGTTACTTTGCAGGTAACGGATTTATCTAAAAACCCTCGTTACGCGAATGTCATGGCTAAAGATTTACAAGTTGTGCAATACAAAACCAAAGATTATGACGATAAAAACAATATTTTGG
Source organism: Helicobacter pylori (assembly GCF_009689985.1). Lineage (NCBI taxonomy): Bacteria > Pseudomonadati > Campylobacterota > Epsilonproteobacteria > Campylobacterales > Helicobacteraceae > Helicobacter > Helicobacter pylori. The sequence continues at coordinate 41,212 of NZ_QBAW01000010.1, forward strand.
TGGTGGAATTAGCGTTCAAAGAAGCCACTTGGGAAGATTTTCACATCAAAGAAGCGCTAAAACAAGGGTTTGATGACGCCTCTTTAAACCAAATCAAGGCTAAAGAAGGGAGCGTTTTTTATTATTGCGTGTTGCCTAAAACCATTCAAAACCTTTCTTTTGATTATTTTTCGCTTTCAAATAGGCAATTTAAAACCTTATCTTTTTCAACCATTCCCACTCAAGACACTACCGGTATTCAAAGCGATCTCATCCCTAAAAACAATTTTTTAGTCTTTTCTAATGTGGCGCTGCTCGCTTTGTGCGTGTTTTTCTTGGTGTTGTTTTTCATTTTTGGGCGCAAGCTCATTTTTTTAGGGCTTGGGATTTTGTGCTTAGGGTTTGTTTTGTATAACCTTTTATTCACGCAAAAATCAGCCCTTTTGCTCGCTCATAAAAAAATCCGCATTCTGCCCACGCAAAATTCCACCATTTTAGGGCTTTCTAAAAATGAAATGCCGATTAAAATCTTAGGTTCGCATGATGATTATTATAAAATCCTAACGCCGCATGAGCAAATAGGGTGGGTCAAAAAAGATGAAGTCAAATAGTTTAAGAGCGATTTATAGAGCTTTAGTGATCGCTATAGGTTTAGCCGTTATCATTGTTTTCAATTATTTTAACCGAAAAAACAATAACGCCCGCTCCAGCCGTAGGGCTTGTTCGTGCTTTTTTCCCCTTACCGGGGTTAATTTAGAAAAAATAGGCGCTTTTGATACGGACGCTAAACTCATTGTCTTAAACCACCAAAGCTTACTGGATATTATTTATTTAGAAGCCTACCACCCTAGCAATATTTGCTGGATCGCTAAAAAAGAGCTGGGCGAAATCCCCTTTTATGGGCATGCCTTAACGGATACGGGAATGATTTTAATTGACAGAGAGGATAAAAAGGGGATTGTGAGCCTTTTGAAAGCGTGTAAAGAAAAGCTAGATCAAAACCGCCCTTTAGTGATTTTCCCTGAAGGCACTAGAGGCAAAGGAGGAGAAAAATTCCTCCCTTTCAAGCAAGGGGCTAAAATCATCGCCGAAAAATTCCAGCTCAAAATCCAGCCCATGGTGTTAATCAATTCCATTAAAATCTTTAATTCCAAGCCCCTAGAAGCCTATAAAGCCCGCACCCGTCTAGTCATGCTAGAAAGCTATACGCCCAATTTTAGCTCGCCCACCTGGTATGAAGAATTACAAGAGCGCATGCAAAAAGAGTATTTAAAACACTACCATGAATTAAACGCATGAAGCTTTTTGACTGCGCTCCTTTAAGTTTGGCTTGGCGGGAGTTTTTGCAAAGCGAATTCAAAAAGCCTTATTTTTTAGAAATAGAAAAACGCTACTTAGAAGCCCTAAAAAGCCCTAAAACCATTTTCCCTAAAAGCTCTAATCTGTTTTATGCGCTCAATCTAACATCCCCTAGTGCGGTTAAAATCATCCTTTTAGGGCAAGATCCCTACCATTCCACCTACCTAAAAAATCAACAAGAATTGCCTGTGGCGATGGGCTTAAGCTTTAGCGTGGAAAAAAACGCCCCCATCCCCCCAAGCTTAAAAAATATTTTTAAAGAATTGCATGCGAATTTAGGCGTGCCTGTGCCTTGTTGTGGGGATTTGAGCGCATGGGCTAAAAGGGGCATGTTATTATTGAACGCCATTTTAAGCGTGGAAAAAAACCAAGCCGCTTCACACAAACGCATCGGTTGGGAAGCTTTTAGCGATCAAATATTGATGTGCCTTTTTGAAGCCAACGCTCCCTTGATCGTGGTGCTGTTAGGAAAGATCGCCCAAAAAAAGATCGCTCTAATCCCCAAAAACAAACACATCATCATCACGGCCCCTCACCCTAGCCCATTATCTAGGGGGTTTTTAGGGAGTGGGGTTTTTACAAGCATCCAAAACGCCCACAGAGAGATTTATCGTAAGGATTTTGATTTTAGTTTATGATTGATGCTTAATGAGACAGAACCCCTTAAGAATGCCTTTATTTAAGGGCATTTGTGATAAAATGGTGATTTTTAAATAAAGGGAAAACATGCCAATTAGAATCGCTATCAATGGGACTGGGCGCATCGGTTTGTGCGCTATAAGAGTTGCCAGTCAAAGAAAAGATGTAGAAATCGTTGCTATCAATTCTACCGCTGAAACAGAAACTCTTTTGCATTTGATACGCCATGATAGCGTGCATGGGCATTTTGAAGCCAAATTAAACGCTGATAGAACCCTAAATATCGGGCATAGTAAAAATATTTTAGTGTTGAGCGAACGAGACATTAACAAGCTTGATTTTTCTATCGCTAACGCAGAAATCATCATAGAATGCACCGGGAAATTCAATTCATTAGAAGCTTCAAGCGCTCATCTTAAAAACAGCGTGAAAAAAGTCATCATCTCCGCTCCCGCGCAAAACGCCCCCACCTTTGTCTATGGGGTGAATCACAAGAATTACCATAACGAAAGCGTGATTTCTAACGCCTCTTGCACGACTAACGCTAGCGCTCCTTTATTAAAAATCCTAGATGAAGCCTTTAAAGTAGAAAACGCGCTTTTAACCACCATCCACAGCTATACCAACGATCAAAACCTTTTAGACACCAAGCACAAAGACATCCGCCGCGCTAGAGCGGCTGGTTTAAACCTTATCCCCACAAGCACCGGCGTGAGCAAAGCCATTTCGCTAGTCTTACCGCATTTAGGCCCTAAGATCACAGGCCTTGCGATTAGAGTGCCTACCCCTAATGTGAGCTTAGTGGATCTGTCTTTAAACTTTAAAAAATCCGTGAGTAAAGCGAGCGTTCAGCATGTGCTTAAAGACGCTTGCAAGCATGCCTTTAAAGGGGTTGTGAGTGTTGATGAAGAAAGGCTTGTTTCAAGCGATTTTATTTCTTCGCCTTTTAGCACGATTGTGATTGATGATCAAATCATGACAATAGGCGAAAAAAATGCTAAAGTATTGGCATGGTATGATAATGAAATGGGTTATAGCGAGCGCTTGATAGACATGGTGCAATATATAGCGCAAAATTAAAAGAAAGGATTTTTCATGTTAGCTAAAATGTCGTTTATGCAAAATGTTAAAAACATTCAAGAAGTGGAAGTGGGCCATAAAAGGGTGCTTATTAGAGTGGATTTTAATGTGCCTTTAGATGAAAATTTGAATATTACCGATGACACGCGCATTAGAGAGAGCTTGCCTACTATCCAATTTTGTATTGACAATAAGGCTAGAGATATTATTTTAGTGAGCCATTTGGGCCGCCCTAAAGGGGTTGAAGAAAAATTGAGCTTAAAGCCCTTTTTGAAACGCCTTGAAAGGCTCTTAAACCATGAAGTGGTTTTTTCTCAAAACATCGCACAACTCAAGCAAGCCTTAAACGAAAACGCACCCACAAGGATTTTTCTTTTAGAAAATATCCGCTTTTTAAAGGGTGAAGAAGAAAATGATGAAAATCTGGCTAAAGATTTAGCGAGCTTGTGCGATGTGTTTGTGAATGACGCTTTTGGCACAAGCCACAGAAAGCATGCCAGCACTTATGGCACCGCTAAATTCGCCCCTATTAAAGTGAGCGGGTTCTTACTCAAAAAAGAAATCGATTCGTTTTATCAAGCGTTTAACCACCCTTTACGCCCTTTATTGTTGATTGTAGGGGGGGCTAAGGTCAGCTCCAAACTCACCCTATTAAAAAACATTTTAGATCTCATTGACAAGCTCATCATTGCCGGAGCGATGAGCAACACCTTCTTAAAAGCCTTGGGCTATGATGTGCAAGATTCTCCTGTAGAAGACGCTTTGATAAAAGACGCCTTAGAATTATTGCAAAGCGCGAAAGAAAAAAAAGTCAAAGTCTATTTGCCCATAGACGCTGTAACCACTGATGACATTCTTAACCCCAAACACATCAAAATTTCACCCGTCCAAGACATTGAGCCTAAACACAAGATCGCTGATATAGGGCCTGCGAGCGTGAAATTATTTTCTGAAGTCATAGAGAGCGCGCCCACGATCATATGGAATGGCCCCTTAGGCGTGCATGAAAAACAAGAATTCGCTAGAGGCACAACCTTTCTAGCCCACAAAATCGCTGACACTTACGCTTTCTCGCTCATTGGTGGGGGCGATACCATTGATGCGATCAACCGCGCGGGCGAAAAGGATAACATGAGCTTTATTTCCACCGGTGGGGGAGCGAGTTTGGAATTGTTAGAGGGCAAGATTCTACCTTGTTTTGAGGTTTTGGATAAACGCCATTAACTCTAAGGATCGCTTATGGTGAATGTGTTTTTCAAACAGCAAAAATTTGTCATTAAAAAACGCTTTAATGATTTTAATGGCTTTGATATAGAAGAAAATGAGGTTTTATGGTTTGAGCTCATCAACCCTACGCCCAATGAATTGGCCACTCTAAGCCAAGAATACGCTATCCACTACAACACAGACCATTCCCAACGAGTCTCATCAGTTACCAAATATTGGGAAGACAGCTCCAGCGTTACGATCAACGCTTTTTTCACTAACCAGGATGAAAATGAAACTTTCCACACGGAAATGGCGACCTTTATTTTGTCTAATAACATTCTTTTCACGATTTATTACGGGACTTTAGAAATCTTTGATTCTATCCAAAAAAAGGTTTTGGCTAGCCCTAAAAAATTTGAAGACGGGTTTGATATTCTAACCAAAATCTTTGAAGTGTATTTTGAAAAAGGCGTGGAATGTTTGGAGTGGATCAACAAACAAACGAGCCTGCTGCGCAAAAACATCATTTTTAAAGAAACTTCCACGCCTACGCATGAAAATGTTTTGATGCGCTTGTCCAATTTGCAAGAATTTAATGTGGCTTTAAGGGATTCCTTTTTTGACAAACGGCGCATTATTACCGCTTTATTAAGGAGCAATAAAGTGGATAGCGATACTAAAAATAATTTAAATATCATTTTAACCGATTTCAGCTCTTTAGTGGAGTCTACAACGGTCAATCTCAACTCCCTAGACAACATTCAAAACCTGTTCGCTTCTCAAGTCAATGTGGAGCAAAATAAAATCATCAAGCTCTTCACGGTGGCGACCATGGCGATGATGCCCCCCACTTTGATCGGCACGATTTACGGCATGAATTTTAAATTCATGCCGGAGTTAGAATGGCAATATGGGTATTTTTTCGCGCTGATTGTCATGGCGATTTCTACGATTCTCCCAGTGATTTATTTTAAAAAGAAAGGCTGGTTGTAGCCTTTCATGGAATTTTTATCCTCACTATTAGACGCTCTTTCCACAACGCATGGCATAGTCTCCTTGACTACGCTCACGCTTTTAGAAATCATTTTAGGGATTGATAACATCATTTTTATCACGGTGATGGTCTATAAACTCCCCAAACACCAGCAAAATAAAGCCATGATTTTAGGCTTGGGTCTGGCTATGCTCATGCGCATAGGGCTTTTAGGGAGCTTGTTTTTTATCAGCCATTTGCAAAAGCCTTTATTCACTTTAGCAAGCATGAGTTTTTCATGGCGTGATGTGGTGCTGCTTGTAGGGGGGGCGTTTTTGGCTTTTAAAGCGTTAGTGGAATTAAAAGAGCAGATCTGCCCTAAAGAAAAACACCAAGAAAAAGCGTTTGGCTTTTTCATCACTTTAATAGAAATCATGTTTTTAGACATTGTCTTTTCTTTAGACTCCGTGATCACGGCTATTGGGATCGCTAAACACCTAGAAGTCATGGCGCTTGCTATCATTTTATCTGTAATCGTGATGATGTTTTTTTCCAAAATCGTTGGCGATTTTATTGAAAGGCATTATCGCATCAAAACTTTAGCCTTTGTGTTTTTGCTCGTTGTGGGCGTGTTTTTGTTTTTAGAAGGCTTGCATTTGCATGTTGATAAAAATTATTTGTATGCGGGTATTGGTTTTGCCTTGCTCATAGAATGCTTGAATATTTTCATAGAAAAGAAAATGAAAAAAAATTAAAAAGCGTTTTTTAAAAGGCTTTCATGTTTTTATGAACAACTAAATTTTAATCAAAACTCATAAGCGCATAGGGGCATTTCGCAATGAAGCCCCCTTAAAAAGAGAATTTGCACCACCTAGTAAGCAAACACATAATTGAGGAAAAGGCTATACATCCTTCGGTATTCTAGTTTAGCGCCCATGAAAGAGTAATA
>NZ_QBAW01000011.1 GCF_009689985.1 Helicobacter pylori
TAAACCATTTGATTCCATAAGCCCCATTTTTCAATCAGTGGGGCTTACAGAGTTAAATTTAAAGGAGAGATGATGGCTCAGTTAGAAAATTTGAAAGCGCATGAAAAATACAATTTGTTGTTGTGCATGGTTTCAGGTGCATATAAAGGAACCATTCCAGGAAATGAGGATTTTAAAGAGTTGTGCGATGAATGCACTTTGGACTATTTTCGCTCACGACGAAACAAAGCGGCTCAGCACAAGCATTTTGAACTCATGCGTAAAGCGGATTACATCATTGGCATTGTGAATGAGGATTCAACGACTAGAGGGGCTGAAGTCCAACGGAGCGTTTTTGCCCTAAAGATTGACCATGACACTATCGGGATTGATGAAGAGGGAGCGCTAAAGGTTGAGGGCGTTTGCGCTCAAAAAGGGAGCCAGGAATACGAAGAGTTAGTCAATAAAAACACTTGGCATTTCACGCACAGCACCCGACTTGGGCAGCCAAAATTGATCGAGCGAAAAAATTAAGGGTTATGGTTTTTACCCATAAACCTATGAAAGGATTTTAATGGAATTGTTGGATTTAGACGGAGTGATGGAAAAAGGCGTGTTTGAAATCCCCAGCTATCAAAGGGGGTATGCATGGCAGATGAGGCAATTGAAGGATTTTTGGAACGATTTAGAGCATGTCTCTAAGCTGGGAGATAAATTCCATTACATGCATAGCTTAACCTTAAGAGGGCTTGAAAATGAGCTTGAAGATAGCGCTTTTGAAATCATAGACGGCCAGCAACGATTGGCTACAAGTTTGATTTTATTAAGCCTTTTAGCCAAGATTACTAAACATAAAGACCCAAAGTATTCTTCAATGAACCTTGAACCCGTTCTATCCTATAAGTATTATGGTTTAAACGAAGCTTTTAGGGCGATCATGGAAGAAGAAAAAGATTTAGAAAGGTTTCAAACTTCTTTTTACGCTAAAAATTTGATTGACGCTTACGCATTTTTTAAAGAAAAAATCAGCGATACGCCTATGGAAACGCTTGAAAAAATGTTTGATGCTCTCACTAAAAAAATGCTTTTTAGCGTGGTGGAATTGAATGACAACCGAATCGATCCCTTCAGCTCTTTTGAAACGATCAACAATCGTGGCAAGGATCTATCCACTCTGGAATTGTTTAAAAACCGCTTGCATTTTGTGGCACACAAGATTTGCGATGAAGAAGATTTAGAAAATCTTCAAAACGAAATCAATGACACCTACACCAGGATTTATCGCGATTTAAGATCCTTTGAAGACGATCATTTAGAGGGTTTTTTAAAGCATTTCGTGGCGTATTATTATGGCGAGAAAGGGGATTTTAAAAAGAGGCTGTTGGAGATGGAGTTTAACGCTCATAAGAGATATACCGATAACACCAACTTTAATGAAGAATATGAAAAAATAGATGATTTGTTATTTTATCTTTCTTATTCTTCTAAGGTTTGGTATTTCTTGCACACGCTTGATGAAAAATCTATCACCCTTATTGTTGATGACAATAAAAAACTTGAGATTGAAATCACGCCTAAAATGCGCGGCTTTCTAGAAAAGATGCGCCGCCTAAACGCCTTGAGCGATAACGCTTTTTTACCCTTATTGCTCTCTCTTTTAACCATACAGCACGCTGGAAAAAGCGCTAATGAACAACCTTACACCACCCAAGAATTAGAGAGCTTATTAGAACATTTAGAGCGTTTCGGGTTTTTAATCTATGGGGTTGCTGGCAAGAATACGGCTAAAAACGAATGGATTGAATTAGCCTTCAAAGCGATTCAAGCGTATAGATTTTGGGGAGATAAAATAACCATTGAAAATCTTCCAACGCTAGAAAAGAATTTTTTCAACAGACAAGGAAATAGCGCTTTAGAATTGCTTGAAGAGAGTATCCATTCTAAAAAGAATGCTGAAAAATGGTATAAATGGGGCAAGGCGCTGAATTACTTGCTGTATGAATACGAGTTGCACCATAACCCTGAAACAACTCTGAATTTTGATAGCAGTTTAGAAAGCATTGAGCATATCTTGCCCCAAAATCCCGATCAAGGCTATAGCGCTAAAGAAAAAAATTGGGCTAAAAACCCTAACATCGTGCATGCTTTAGGGAACTTGCTCTTAATTTCTAAAAACGCTAACAGCTCTTTAAGCAACAAGCCTTTTGATGAAAAAAGAAAGCAATACTTAAAAGGCTCTTATAGCGAAAAAGAAGTGGCCAAAAACGCTTCTTTTGGGGTTGCGCAAATCAAAGAAAGGAGCGAAAAATTATTAGACTTTTTAATCGCACATTATCGTATCGCTGAATTAGTGAATGAAAGCGCTATTAAAGCTTTTAAAAACGCTCTTTTAAAGGACATTAAATGATGCATCACTCAAAAATAAAGGGTCTATTTTTAGCGTTTCAAACCCCAACAAGGAGGAACAACGCCATGCTGAAAAGATAAAGAACACTTAACGGGTGATTATAGCGGATTTTAAAATTTAAAATTGCAAGGAGCAAAAAATGGGTTTTCAAAATGAAAATCAGTTAAAAGTAGGCGCGTCAGTCAAAGCCACGATCAACGGCAAAGTGGTGGAGGCTAAAGTCATTAATATTGGGTTTAATCGTGTAACCTTAAGGAGCGAAAAAGCAACGAAGTTTCTTACGCTTTCAATAGCGAAAAGTTCTTAAAATGGTTTCACGCTGCGCCTGTGGATGAAGTTGCGAAAAATCACGCCGAAAGCGGTAAGAAAGACCTTTTAGAGGGTCTTAAAATCGTAACTAGTGGACTGAGTGTTAAGGAGAGAACGACTCCTAAAGAGAAAGAAAGCAAATTCAAGTTGGACTTTGATTTTGCTGATGAGCAAGAGGGTAGCTTTATCACGCTTGCGGAGTTGTATTCAAATGCGAGCAGGAGTCAAAGACTTGGTGAGTTATTCGCTCCGATGAGTTATGGTGGTAATGGGTTTCAAGCGAGCTTAATCATTTTACATGCGCTCTCTTATGCATCAAATTTTAAATACCATAGCGATGCGAAGTTTAACGCTATGATTGAAAATAGGGACACAGAGGATTGTTTTTTTGATAGCTTTGATAATATGGGGATGGGCAATGTTTTCACTTTTTGTAAAGCGATGGAGATTTATGCGCTTAACGCTAAAAATGGCGACAAAAATGGCATTTCTTTGGAAGAGTGGGCGTGGCTTTTACCTAAAGATAAAAAAGAGGCAAAATTCGTAGCACAACTCTTATGCGATGGCGGTATCAATAAATACGATTTAAGTTGTGCTGGCTTAACCGCTAATTTATTAGCCGATAATCTTTGGTCTTATGGACTACGAGAGGAGGATGATGAGGAGGAAGTTGAAAACGAGGGCGAGGCTCAAAACACGACTATCGTTGAGTAGAAAACTAACCCCCCCCTTGTGGGGTTTCCTTTTTTTAATCTCTCTTTTATTCTTTTTTCATTCCCTCCCTAATCTGTCCATTTAATTTTGAAGGGCTTAATCTTAAAACCTTATCTTTGCACGTTATTTCGCATTCAAAAGGCGTTTTTCTTTAAATTCCTGGTATTCTTTGATCGCGTAATTCACAAAGGGCTTGATCGCAATCCCGCCCCTAGAGGCAAAATCCCCATACACTTCCAAATACTTTGGCTCTAGCAATTGGACTAAATCTAATAAAATCGTATTGATGCAGCTCTCATGGAAACTCCCATGGTTTCTGTAACTGAATAAATAGAGTTTTAAAGACTTGCTTTCTACCATTTTATCTTTAGGGATGTAGCGGATAAAAATCACGCCAAAATCCGGCTGAGAAGTGATCGGACAAAGGCTTGTAAATTCCTTGCATTCTAGAGTGATTAGGGGGTCTAAATTGGGGTTTGGGTTAGGGAAAGCCTCTAATAAATCGCTGTTGTATTCAAAAATATAGGGCGTTTTAGCGCCTAAGGATTTGAGGTTTGATTTAGGGGTCATTAATCTTTCCTTGATTTAAGTTATAATAAGGTTATTTTAACCCATTTTTTAGGAAACTCATGAACCAACGCATAGAAATGATTACGGCTTTATTAGATGAAAAAAAGGCTTTTGATATTACGCACATTGATTTGTCTAAAACCCCTTATTTGGTAGAAGATGTCATTATCGCCACCACGCTAGCGAATAAGCATGCCCTTTCTTTATTAGACGTGCTTAAAAACACCCTTAAGCCTTTAGGCGAAGTCTTTTACCAGATAGATGAGTCTAATGAAGAGTGGATCATTTTGGATTTAGGGGATTTGATGATCCATCTTTTCACAGAAGAATGCCGTAAAAAATTTGACTTGGAAGGGTTTTTGAACGCCTATAAAAGAGGGCTTCCTTATCAAAACGCCTAAGAAACTCATCGCGCTTTTAGGGCCTAGTGGGAGCGGCAAAAGCGCTCTTTCTATTGAATTAGCCCAAGAATTGGACGCTGAAATCTTTTCTTTGGATTCTTTGAGTATTTATAAAGAGATTAATATCGCTTCGGCTAAACCGAGCCTAAAAGAGCGAAAAAATATCAAGCATTACGCCCTAGACTGCCTTAACATTGATGAAAAAAATAACGCTCCTCTTTTTAAAACCCTTTTAGAGGACGCCATGAGGGTATCCCAAAAAGAGATTTTACTCATTGTGGGAGGGAGCAGTTTTTACCTCAAATCCATTTTAGAAGGTTTGAGCCGCATGCCAAAACTGAGCAATGAAGAGGCTGTAAAAATAGAGCGAGAAATTGCCACTCTTTCTAACCCTTATATATTTTTAAAATCCATTGACCCTAACATGGCTTTTAAAATCCATCCAAACGACACTTACCGCATCCATAAGGCTTTAGAAATCTTTTATGCCACCCACACGCCCCCAAGCGAGTATTTTAAGGCTAACCCTAAAAAACCCTTTGAGCATGCTATCTCCTTATTCGCTCTGTCTATTGAAAAAACCGTGCTTCATAACAACATCAAACAGCGTACCAAAAGCATGCTCCATTCAGGGCTTATTGAAGAAATCAAAGCCCTTTATATTAAATACCCTAAAGATTCGCAGCCTTTTAAAGCCATAGGCGTTAAAGAAAGCATTCTTTTTTTAGAAAAACGACTCACTTTAAAGGAGCTAGACGAAGCGATTATTTCTAACACCATGAAATTAGCCAAGCGCCAAAACACTTTCAATAAAACCCAATTCAATAACCTTTATGCGGGGAGCGTTGAAGAAGTTAGGCATGCGATTTTAAAACACTCAAAAAGCGGCATTAAAGGATAATCTAAATGGATACGCAAAACTTACCCGATCAAATTGTCCCTATTTTTATGAGTTTTGATAAGAATTACGCGCTAGGGGCAGGAGTTTGCCTTTATTCGTTACTCTCCCATGCGAGCAGGCACACAAGCGCAATAGACTTTAGCCCCTTAAATCAAAGCAACAAACTTTTAGGCGCTAACATCGTGTATAAAATCCATTGTTTGATTAAAGGGGTAACTTTAGAGCAGCAAAACAAGCTTTTAAAAACCATTGAGCCTTTTAAAAAATTCGCTTCATTAGAGTTTATAGACACCAATTCGCTGGATCATTCCATAGAAAGCTATCTCAATGAGTCTTGCTCCAAGCGTTATGGCGGACTTCTTGTTTTGTGCCGGCTTTTGCTCGCTTCGCTCTTCCCTAATTATTCTAAAATCATTTCCATAGATGTGGATACGGTGTTTTTAGGCGATGTTGCAAGCGCTTATTTTGCGCTGGATAACGACCCCACTAAATTGCTTGGCATGGTGAGAGACACTTTTTCCCACCTTTCTTTTGAAGCCTTTTGTGATTTTATTGAACGGGCTTGTAAGAATTTTAAAATTGATTTTTCGCATTTTAGCACTAACGAATTAAAACGCATCCATCAGGGCTTTAACATGGGATTTTTGGTGGCGAATTTAGATTTGTGGCGCGAAAATGGGTTTGAAAAGATCGCTTTAGAGTTTTTGAAAACTAGGGGGAAAGATCTTTTCTACCCTGAGCAGTGTTTAATCAATATGGTGTTTTGGAAGCGCGTTTTAGAATTGCCTATTTATTATAATTGCTATTCTGATTCTTTCAAAGAGCACTACCCTAAAAACATCATCATGCTCCATTTCATCAGACACAAGCCCTGGCGTTCTGTCAGTTCTTTGAATGAGCGTTTGATTTGCTATGAAGCTGAAGCGGGTTTTTGGCTCGCCAACCTTTTTCGCACCCCTTTTAAAAACGATTTTTTTAAAGAACGCCTTGAAATGGCTAAAGACCAACAAATGCAATCTTTTAAAACCCACATTCGATCAAAAACGATTAGGGATTATTTTTATTTTAGGATAAAAAATATTTTGAAAAAAGTTTTCAAACCCTCTTAAAGGACATTCATGGAAAAATTATTGAAGTTTTTAAAATTCTTTGCCAGTAGCGTAACTCTAGATGAAAAATTTTTAATGTTCCTTCTTTGTAACGCCCTTTCTAACGCTTACAAAAATAGCGATCTATTTTCTTTCTCTAAAGGCTTTTTAGGCGCTTTTTTAATTGGGTTTGTGGTGTATTATGGTTGCACTCTAATCCCTAAAAAACGCTTGAAATATTCATTAGAATGGCTGTTTATAGGAAGCGGTATTATTTTTAGCGTGGCTGAAATTTTTACGCTCTTTATGTTTAAAATGCCTTTTTCCAAAGGCTTGATTGACACGCTTTTAGCCACAAACAGCTCTGAAACGATGGCGTTTATAAAAAGCTATAAAAATTATTTGTTTTACTACGCTTTGATTTTGATCGCTTTGTTGATCGCCATTAAAATCATTCGCTTTAGAGCGCTTGTGCCTGGTGTGATAGCGGGCGTTTTAGGGCTTTCTATCCCTACAATAGGGAGCGTTCATAACATTAAACACCTTACAAAGAACGATGCGATTTTAAAAAGATCACTCTTTTCTCTCTCTTTAACTAGGGGGTTTTATTCCGCTTATTTGAGCTTGTTTGATCGCCAACAAGCCATAAAATTTTATAGCTTTTTAAATAACCTTTATTTACCAAGCGATTATCTTTCTAGCACAGGCGATGTTTCAAATGTCGTCTTAGTCATCGGCGAAAGCGCGAGCAGAAATTTCATGCAACTCTATGGCTATAACGCCCCTAATAACCCCTTATTGAGCGAACTCGCCAACGAGAGAGAGAGAGAGTAACAACCTGTTCGTGTTTTCTGACACGATAAGCAAAGAAGGTAGCACTTCTGATGTTTTTGAAAGCCTCCTCAATTATAGCGATGCTGAAACGACTAAACCTTGGTATCATTACCACAACATGATAGACATTTTCAAGCGATCCCATTATGAAACTTTTTGGTTAGAAAAACAATTCGTTGATCAATGGTCATTAATACAAGATCTAGTTTCTAGTCGTTCTAAAAACCGCTATCTCCTTCAACGCGATAGAAACCGCTACTTCCTTCCCAAAGAATGGACAAGCTATGATGAAGATATTTTAACTTTTTATTCTAAAAATATCCCATCCCAATTAAAAAGCAAGAATTTTATCGTGTTCCATTTGCGTGGCTCACACAAGACTTACAGCGAACGCTTCCCCCAAAGCTTTGCCAAATTCAAACCAAGCGATTTGTCTTTTTCTAATTTGCACGCAAGCAGCGATAGAGACAAACAAATCGTTGCCGATTATGTCAATTCGCTTTATTATAACGACTTTGTTTTGAATGGAATTTTTAACCTCTTTAAAGATAAAGACGCTATTGTGTTTTATTTGAGCGATCATGCTCAAGATATTTTTGAAAGCGGCCCTACTTATGGGCATAGCTGTTCTAAAGCGGGCTTAGAAATCCCTTTTATGATTTATGTGAGCGATATTTTTAAAGAAAAACACCCCGAGAAAGTGAAATTGATTAAAAACGCTTTAAACAAACCTTTCATGAGTGATGATTTAATCCATTCTCTTTTGCCTTTGGTGGGCATTCACACTAAAGATGAAATAGAGAGTAAAAACCTTTTTAGCCCTAAATTTGACGCCCAAAGAAAAAGGATTACTTGTCGTTGGGGGTTTGGATCATGATAGGACTAAATAATAATAAGGCTCTGTTCTCATCAATAGGGATAAGCTTGATTCCACATAAAGTCTTTCAACCCTACCTTAAAATTTTCACTTCTTCTTCTAAATGAATGCCGTATTCTTGTAACACTCTGGTTTTGGCGAGTTCTATCAAATCCAGGGCTTCTTCAAATTCTGCGCCCCCCAAATTCACCAAAAAATTCGCATGCTCTTTAGCAAAGCCCACTCTTTTTAAGCGATAGCCCCTTAAGCCCACGCCCTCTAAAAGCCTGCCCGCATGATCGTTAGGCGGGTTTTTGAAACAGCTCCCAAAATTAGGCAATTTGGGGTGGCTTTTGCGCATGCTTTTACACGCTTTTAAAACTTCTTGTCTAAAGCCATGCGTTTTTTTAAACCTCGCTCTTAAAACAACGCCATTGAATTTGCTGCTGCGATAATCCAAGCCTAGCGCTCCACTCCCTAGCCATTCATTATTAATGCAAGCGCTTTCTAAAACATTTTTTATTTCAAATTCTTTCATGCCCGCATTCATTTTAACTAACGCCCCCAAAGTGCCAGGCAATTGCCCTAAAAACTCCAAACCCCCTAAATCATGCACCCTAAAATAATTAAAAATTTTAGACGAGTTGGCCGCTCCCCCTATTTCAACGCATTCGCCCTTATCGCAAATGTAATCGTAGTTTTTGCCTAAAAGGGCGAGATTTTTCGCGCTAGGAGCGATTAAAAGGTTGTTCGCTAAACCGATAATCTGGTGTTCTTGAGAGATTTCATCATCGTTTTCTAAAACGCTCACTTTTAAAGGCGTGCCGATTTTCACGCTGCTGTAACGGGAAAAATCAATGGTTGTTTCTAGCATTTTCTAGCCTATGATTTTAGGAATGAGCTTGATTAAGGTTTTGGTGTAATCTAAAAGCATGTTAGTCATCCACGGCATGGTTAAAATCAACACCCCAATCACGGCTAAAATCTTAGGCACAAAAGACAAGGTCATTTCATTGATTTGAGTGGTCGCTTGAAAAATACTGACTAATAGCCCCACCACCAAGCCCGCTAGTAATACCGGTAAAGAAATCATCAAAGTGATTTTATAAGTCTCAATGGCGAGTTTCATGAGTTGTGATTCCATAACATTCCTTTTATCTTAAGATTTCTTCTAATTGCTGAAAGCTTTGTTCAAAAGGCTGCAAAGCATTTTCATCTTGCACTAAAAACTGCTCCATTAAAGCCTTTTTCTTAATCGCTTCATCAAGCTCTTTATCGTTCCCCATTTGATAAGATCCGATGCGAATGAGCATTTCATTTTCTTTCAATAACGCATACAAACGGCGGAATTTTCTCGCGCAAAGGTTTTGAGACTCGCTGATAATGTCTTTAGCCACCCTTGATGCGGAGTTTAAAATATTGATAGGTGGGTAGATCCCATAATCGGTTAATTCCCTGCTTAAGACAATATGCCCATCTAAAATACTCCTGGCTTGATCGGCTATGGGATCGCTCAAATCATCGCCCTCTACTAGCACGCTAAAAAAAGCCGTAATGCTCCCCTTATTTTCTTCCTTGCCCGCCCTCTCCATTAATTGAGGCAATAAGGAAAGCGCGGATGGGGGGTAGCCTTTGGAAGTGGGCGGTTCGCCTAAGGCTAAACCGATTTCTCTTTGAGCCATAGCGAAACGAGTCACTGAATCCATGATAAACAACACGTCTAGCCCTTGGTTTTTAAAATACTCCGCCACGCTCATCGCGCAAAAGGCCCCGTATTTGCGCATCAAAGGGCTATCATCGCTCGTAGCGACCACCAACACGCAAGAGCTTAAATCCCCTTTTAAGTTTTTCTCTATAAATTCAGGGATTTCTCTGCCCCTTTCCCCAATCAAAGCGATCACTTTAATCGGCGCTAAGCAACCCCTAGTGATCATGCCCATTAGCGTGGATTTACCCACCCCAGAGCCGGCAAAAATACCCAGTTTTTGCCCCTTACCGCAAGTCAAAAGCCCATCAATGCTCTTCACCCCCACGCTAAAAACCTCATCAATCAAGCCTCTTTTTAAAGGGGCTATAGGCGTTGTAATGACAGGCGCTAACCGCTCATAATCTAGCGCTCCCTTATTGTCAATGACTTGCCCTAAAGGGTTAAGCACCCTTCCTAAAAGATTACGGCCCACAGGGAAATTCAACCCCTCTTTTAAAAACAGCACCTTATCGCCAGCCCTAGCCCCCTCTATAAAGTTAAAGGGCGTGAAACCAAACTGCTCTTTTTCTGCCACCACCACCATCCCCACGCATTCGCTGCCATCGCTTTTTTCAATCTTCACCACATCGCCCACAGACGGGTTAAAACCATCCGCATAAACGATATTAGGCATGATTTTTTTCACGCTCCCGTAGCGAGGCGATAGATCAAAATGCTGATTCAAGCGGTTTTTTAAGGATTTTAGGGGCATTTAAAGCTCTTTAGTCCATAAGACTTCAGCGATTTGGCGCTCATTATTGATCCTATTCACATGCACGATCACATCAATCGCGCTCTTAAAATACGCTCGCATCAAATCTTTATCCAAAGAATGCGTATAACGCATGCTCAAATTCAGTGAAAGGGCTTCTAAAGTGTTTTGAGTGCTATTAGCGTGAATGGTTGAGAGCATGCCCTTATGCCCGGTGTTTCCTAAACGCAAAAAAAGCGCCGCATTCCTGGTATCAATCTCGCCCACAATGAGCCTGTCTGGGTTTAAGCGCATGGCCATATTGAGGGCGTCTTCATAATTAAAGCGCGTGTTCTCTTGCTTGCCCACTAAAAGCCCCACGCAATTATTAAACGCTTTTAAATCCAATTCTTGGCTGTCTTCAACGCTCACCACCCTTTCATCTTTATTGACGCAATCTAAAAGAGCGTTCAATAAGCTTGTTTTACCGCTTGAAGTCTCCCCGCTAATAAGAATGTTATGCCCTTTTAGGGCTAAATTTTTCAAACTTTCTGGATCGCTTGCTTTGAAAGTGAAATCCTCTAAACTTAAGGGCTTAAGCCTAGGCACACGGATATTGAGCGTGATTTGATTGTTTGTAGTGATGCTGAAGTGATTCGCGCTCACCCTATAGCGCGTGAAAGGGATAGAGCAATTTAAAGTGGGGTGCTCTTCATCAAAAAACAACCCCCTAAAACTGGCCAATTGCTCGCAAAACCTCAGCAAAAACGCCTTATCAAAAAGCGCATGCCTTCTTTTTTCTCGTGTGTTATTGACTTTATAAAGCCAAAGCTCCTGCTCGGTATTGATGATTAGCTCGGTGATCCCGCTTTCTAAAAAAGGGGTAAAATGGCCGATTAGGGCTTGTAAAACTCTATGGGTTTGTAAAGTTTCCAAAAGCCCTATCCTTTTATCATCGCTCTTTTAAAACCTCTTCGCAACGCTTGCAAGGGGTGTTTTCTAGCTCGCTTTTGAAACGCCAACACCTAGGGCATTTATAAAAGGGGGCTTTAAAGAGCGTGAATGCTGGCGTTTCGCTTAATTTTTCTTTTGCAACCCCTACAAAGCTTACCATCAGCAATTCTTCTACTAAATTTTCACGCAACGCTTTTTCTTTCACTTCGATAGCGCATTCCAACGAATTTTTGATTACGCCTTCTTTCTTCAATCGGTCTAACTCTTCATTAAAGGCAGAACGCAAGGCTAAAACGGCTTCAAAATTTTCTGGTTTTTTAAACTCTTTAAGGCGGAGTTTTTCTAAAACGCTAATGCCTTTTAGATCAAACACATCTTTGGCTTGTAAAAACGCACAAAGCACCTGGCTATGCTCTAAAACTTCTTCAATCGTGTGCGTTAAAATCGGGGCTAAAAAGTAGCACAATTGACTAGCCACAGCGAGTAAGACCATTTGAATGGCTTGGCGTTTTTTATTATTTTTGCTATCGCAATACAAACTATCCTTACAAGCGTCTAAATAAATCCCGCTCAATTCATTGGTAACAAACGCCATTAAAATATTCAAGCCCTTCACAAAGTCATGCTCTTCAAACGTGCTATTGACTCCAGCGCTTGTTGTTTCTAAAGCCTCTAATATAAAATGATCTAAAGGGCTAAAGTCATGGGAGCGTTCTAAATTTTTGAGATCCATATCGCTAAAATTAGCGAGTAAGAATTTTAGGGTGTTGCGGAATTTCTTATAATGCTGTTCTGTTTGAATGAAAAAGGTTTGAGAGACCCTCAAATCGTTTTGATAGTCATTAAACGCTACCCACAAACGCACCACATCGCTCCCATGCTTTTTGAGCAAGTTGTCCAAAGACACCACATTGCCCTTAGATTTGCTCATTTTCTCGCCCTTTTCATCGACGATAAAGCCATGCGTAATAACCTTTTTAAAAGGGGCTTGATTATTTAAAATACAACCGATTAAAAGCGAGCTTTGAAACCACCCCCTATGCTGATCGCTCCCCTCTAAAACCACATCGCTAGGGCTTTGCCCCTTTTCTCCATGGTAGTCTTCTAAAACCGCCTTAAAGGTGCTACCGCTATCAAACCACACGTCTAAAATGTGCATGATTTTCTCATAATGCTTGGCGTTATCTTGATAATTAGGGGGTAATAAATCTTTTACGCTAGACTCCCACCACACATCACAGCCTTTTTTTTCAAAAAGATTCGCCACATGCTCTAAAACTTCACTCTCAAAACATGGCTTATTCGTGCGTTTGTCTATGAAAAAGGCCAGTGGCACGCCCCATTTTCTTTGCCGGCTCAAGCACCAATCAGGGCGGTTTTCTATCATGGTTTTTAGGCGGTTTTTCCCGCTATTTGGCACAAATTCCACCTTTTCAATCGCACTCAAAGCCACTTCTCTTAAGGTTTTTTGAGAGCCGTCATTTTGAATAAAAGGCTCATCCATTAAAATAAACCATTGCGTGGTCGCTCTGTAAATCACAGGCTTGTGCGTCCTCCAGCAATGCGGGTAGGAATGCTCAATCTCTTGCTCTAGCAATAAAGAATCGCCCAATTGCTCTATAATGCGTTTTTGAGCCTTAAAAACATGCTCGCCCAGATAGCTTTCATCTAATAGTTGGTTATGGATAATGCCCTCATCATAGCAACCTTTTTCATCTACGGACATTAACACTTCTAAATTATATTTTAAGCCTAAATAATAGTCCTCTTCACCATGCCCGGGAGCGGTATGCACGGCTCCTGTGCCATCTTCTAAACCGACATGCTCTCCTAGAGTGATTAGGGAATCTCTTTGGTTTAAAGGATTGGTCGCTTTCAAATATTCTAAATCATTGGAATTGAATTCATGCGTGATCGCATTATCCACCACCCCTAAAGCGGCTAACTTTTCATGCAAGGCTTTAGCGACTAAATAGCCTTTTTGAGTGAGCGCATAAAGGGCGTCTTTTTTCAAAGCGATCGCTTCATTCGCATACAAAGTCCAGGGCGTGGTCGTCCAAATCACCAAGCTCGCTTTTTTGACTTTTAACTTTTCTAAACTCTCCTTTTTCAAATCAAACGCCACGAAAATGGAGGGCGATTTTTTCATCTTGTATTCCACTTCAGCTTCCGCTAAAGCGCTCTCGCATGCATAACTCCAATAAATAGGTTTATGGCGTTCTTTCAAAAGCCCTTTTTTAGCCACTTCCACTAAAGCCCTATAAATGCTCGCTTCAAATTTAAAATCCATGGTTTTATAAGGATCTTCAAAATCCCCCAAAACGCCTAATTGCAAAAATTCATTCTTTTGGATTTCTAAAAATTTCTTCGCATGATCTCGGCATTTTTCTCTAAACAGCGTGGGGTTTTCTAGGCTTGTTTTTTCTTTTTCTAATCGCTCTAAAATTTGCTGCTCAATAGGCAAGCCATGGCAATCCCAACCGGGCGTGTAATAGATTTTCTTCCCTTTAAAATATTCCCTTTTAACGACAATGTCTTTTAAAATCTTATTTAAGGCATGCCCTAAATGCAAATGCCCGTTCGCATAAGGCGGCCCGTCATGCAAGGTGAAATCCCCATGGTTATCTTTCCTATTCTGCATGCGTTTGAACGCTTGCTGTTCTTGCCATTTAGCGTAAGTTTTAGGCTCATTAACGCTCAAATTCCCTTTCATAGAAAAGGTGGTTGTGTTTAAGTTTAGGGTGTCTTTGTATTCTTTCACTGATTGTTCCTTAATCTTTTATCTTTATTCTTTTGTTTTAGGAGCGATATAAAGGTGCGTGTCTTTTCGTGGCACATTTTTTAAAGTGGGGATTTGTAAAATCGTGTATTCTTCTATCCCTTTTAAATAATGCAAGCTAATCACATCGCCAATTTTCACTTCTTTGCTGGGCTTAGCGCAACTCCCATTGAGCCACACCGCTCCCACATTGCACATATCTGTCGCTAAAACACGCCGCTTCACTAAACCCACTGATTGTAAAAATTTGTCTATTCGCATGCGTTTATTTTACCCTATTCTTTAAGTTTTTATCCATAACTTATAAGGGTTTTAGTTTTAGCATGTTAGCATTCAGCCACCACTCTTTTTAAGGAATTTGTTTGAAGTTTCAAATTGTGATTTTGTTAGCCGCTCTTTTATTAGCCTCTTGTTTGCCCCCTAAAGGCCATCATTCTGGTTTGGTGAGTATATATATCGCTCATCAAGGCCAAAGCGTGCGCACTTATTGGTGCAAAGTGGATAGAGGAGTTGTCGCCAAACACAATGAAACGCTTAAAAAAAACCCTAAAGCAAAGCTCAAAGACCCTAGGGGGCCTTTGTTCATGCTGGGGAGTAATCGTTTCATGCTTTTATGGAAAAACCGCTACGCTTTAGCCAAAGTCCAATCGTTCAAGCTAGAGCCTGGGTTTTATTACTTGGATTCTTTTAGCGTGGAAACTCAAAAAGGCATCTTGCAGAGTGCTCCTGGCTATTCATACACCAAAAATGGCTACGATTTCAAAAACAACCGCCCCTTTTTCCTAGCCTTTGAAGTCAAGTCTGACAGCAAAATCATTCTCCCTAGCGTGGAATTGAGCCTGATTAAAACCCCTAGAGGCTTTTTAGGGGTGTTTTTATTTGACAACAACGAAAAGGGGGCTAATACCCAATGGATTGAGGGGAGCTTGAATTTAAAGCTTAAAAACGCTTCTTTTAAAGACGCATGGGGGTTGGAACAATGAAGCATGAAGCGATCGTTCGCTTTTCGTAAGCTCTTTATGATTAGATTGTAAAAAACGCTTAAAGCATTTTTTAGATTTTGTTATCCCTATTCAATTGGAACAAAGTTATTAAATTTTTAAAAACTTTTAAAACCGATAAACATAATCCGCGCTCCAAGTAACATAGCTTTCAAAAATGCCCCTAGGGATTTTTGCTTGTAAAACCCTCACGCTTTCGCAAGTCTTTAGCTTTTTTAAAGAACAACTAGGAGCGTCGCCATGGATGCTCGCGCTCAATTCAAGCGTGTGGCGCTTATCGCCCATCCTTAGCCCTAGTGAGCCATAGCCCTGAAATTGCACCAATTGCGCTAATATGTTACCAAAATCTTTAAGAACCCTAGCTGTTACGCTCTCACCCCCTAGCCCAGCCCCTATAAAATAACCGATGAAAAACTTCTCATTTTCATACACATTGTGTAAAAAATCCATAAAAAAGCTGTAAGTTGACATTGTTATAATGCCACCATTAAAAGAATAAACAGGACTTATTATGGGTATCACTCCAAATAAGTATTGTTGGTATTTATCTTTTTCCATGTAATTGCCCACTTTATAGGAATATTGGAACCCTTCCCTAACGCCAAAACCCATTTTTTTAATCTTAACAGGAGCGATATACTGATACCCCACCTTAAAATTAAAGCCGTTTAAAATGGTGCTTGGATCTTTTCTTTCTAAAAGTCTTCCACCAAAATTGAAGTGAAAGTGAGATAGCAAAACAAAACTATCTTTATAAGCTAAATTCCATGAAAACATCCCGCTATAGCCAAGACCGGCAAAAAAAAGCGCTTTTATCCGCTCTTTGATGTTTAGCCTTAGCTTTTTCTTTCGCTAAAGCTTCTTGAACTTTCTTTCCAACGAGTTCATTAAGCACGCTCTCATCTATAGCGTGGCCAAGATGAAACCCTAGCATAGAATAAAAAGCCAAAAATAAAATTTCTTATTGGGTTTTAAAAAATGGGGGTAACTTGCATACCCTTTCCTTGATTGAAAAATTGTTTTAATATTTTGAATATTGTAAAACATTGAAGCTTATTAAAAGTCTTAATAATATTATTGGATAAAAAATTACTTTTTATAGGCATTGGTGAGTATTTTTAACATTAATGAGCGTTTATAAAAATAAAAATCAAGCGTGTTGCGGTGGTTGGATTGGATTTAATGGGTTTGATTAGAATGGGTTAGAATGGAATGATTGTATCTTAAAGTCAAAGCCAGAGACAACCCTAGTCAAGTTGCCCCTAGCCACACCGATATTACTCGTGATGCCCGTGGCAGCAACCCTCTTCTTGATGATGACTATCGCTAGTGCTGCAACAACCTTCTTCATGATGAGAGCTGTGGTGGTGATGGTGGTGTTCACCGCCGTGATAGTGGTGGTGGTGTGTGTGGTGGTGATGGTGGTGGTGCCCGCCGTGTTGTTCTTCATGGTGTGCCATGATGACTCCTTTGATTAAGAATTTAAATTCTAGCTCACTGGCTAGGATTTTATTCTACAATATAAAATCTAATTAATTGTTAATGAAAGAAAATTTAGCGCTAATTTTTATTCCCTAGATTTTGAAAAATCAACACCCCCCATTAGAAAAAAGACAAAATCTCACAAAAAAGAGTTTTCAAATTTGCTGAGAGAGTTTTTTCTCTCTCAATTGCCCGCAAGCCGCTTCAATATCCAAAGCTTTAGACTCTCTAATGGTGCATAATAAGCCTTTGGAGTTTAAAAAATCCGCAAACATTCTAGCGCTCTCTAAGCTAGGGCGTTCAAACTTAGAGCCTTCGTGCGGGTTGAATAAAATCAAATTCACTTTGGATTTAATGCCGTTTAAAAGTTTTAAAAGTTTTTTAGCGCAGTCCAGGCTATCGTTTAGATCTTTAATCAAAAGGTATTCAAACATCACTCTTTTGCACTGCTCTAAAGGCCATTTTTTCACTTCATTCAAAACGCATTCAATGTTGTATTTTTTATTCAAGGGCATTAAAGATGAGCGCGTTTTGTCATCTACGGCGTGTAAGGATATGGCTAATTGCACGCCTAAATTTTTACCCGCTAAAATAGGGATTTTATCGGCTACGCCGCTCGTGGAAATGGTGATCCTTTTAGGGGAAATTTGCATGCCGGTATTAAAAATCTCAACCGCTTTACACACCTCATCTAAATTGTTCAAAGGCTCGCCCATTCCCATAAAAACAATATTGAGTGCTTTTTCAATGGGGAGGTTATTGTCTTCTTTAATGAGTAGGGCTTGCTGGATAATCTCGCTCGCTTTGAGATTCCTCACAAAACCGCCTTTTTGAGTGAAACAAAACGCACAACCCACTTGACAGCCGATTTGACAAGACACGCACACGGTGTATTTTTCCCCCTCTAAAATGGCGTTCGTCTCTCCATCAATCTTTTTGTCTTTCATTTTCAACAACACCGCTTCAAAAGTGTGGTTGTCCCTTAAAGATTTAAAAAGGTATTTTTTAGAGCCATCAACGCTCTCCCTCACATGCGTGATTTCTATCGTGCGCAAAGTAAATTCTCGCTCCAAATAAGCGATAAAATCTTTTGAAAAATTATTTTGCATGTCTTTAAAGCTTGTTTTATACTTCGCATAGAGCCACAAATAAAGCTGCTTAGCCCTAAAACTCGGTTTTAAAAGCTGACTCAATTCCTTTAGAGTGAAATCATAAATACTCGCTTTCATGCTTTAAGCCCTAATTCCAAAAGTTGGTGCAAGTGCAAAACCCCTAAAACCTTATTATAATCATCTACGCACACCAAAAGCTGGATCTTATGGCGTTCTAAAAATTCTAACGCTTCTAAAAGAAGAGCGTCTAAATTCTTAAAGCTTTTAGGTTTTAAGGTGGCAAAATGCTTCACCTCACTCTCCAAGCTAAGCCCTTTTAATAGCGCCCTACGGACATCGCCATCGCTTAACACCCCCACAAGCTCGTTAGCTTCATTGACTAAAATCGCGCTGCCCAAGCGTTTTTCACTCATTTCTATGAGCGCATCTTTAAAACTTGTATTAGGAGCGATTAAGGGGAGGTTCGTGGTTTGTAATAAGTCTTTAACCTTGACAAAAAGTTTTTTGCCCAAAAGCCCGCCCGGATGAAAGGAGGCAAAATCTTCTTGGCTAAAATTTTTCGCTCGCATCAAGCATGCCATTAAAACATCGCCTAAGGCTAGAGTTAGGGTGGTGGAAGTCGTTGGAGCGGTGTTGATTGGGCAAGCTTCTTTTTTGATTTTCAAGCTCAAATAATAATCGCCAAGTTTAGAGAGCGAGCTAGTGGGGCTTTTAGTGAAAGTGATGATTTTATGGCTTAAGCGTTTTAAATGGCTCACCAGATTCAACAATTCCAAAGACTCGCCCCCATAGCTAATCATTAAGATCACATCATTTTTTTCCACCATGCCCAAATCCCCATGCATGGCTTCTGTGGGGTGTAAAAACGCACTCCTGTTACCGGTGCTTAGCATGGAAGCAGCGATTTTTTGCGCCACTAAAGCGCTCTTACCCACGCCCACAATCACAAGCTTGCCCCCTTTTTCTTGGCTTTTTAAAATGAGCTTGACAATCGCTTCTAAATCGTTAGGTTCTTGGAATTGCTTAACGCTTTCTAAAAGCGCGCTCGCTTCATCTCTTAAGACTTGTATAGCGGTAGCGTTACAATCAAAAAGAATGGGCATGACAAACGATAGCCGGGTATTTTCTAAACTTTTTAAAGAGCGCTTTTCTGATGAAATTACGAGTGTGATCTTCTAATTTTTTAGGGTTATTCAAAATTTCAGCGTTAGTAGATTTTAATAACATTTCTAAGCCTCCTTGAATTTCTTTGATCAAATGCTTTTCATCTTTAAAGCCCACAAGCCCTAAACTGGAAAATTGAGAGCTTTCTAAAAGTGCTTGTTTGTTTTTATTCACAAAAATTGTAGCCACAAACACCCCTAAGCTAGCGACTTCTTCTCTTTGTTGCACGATGCTAGTGTCAATACTCAAATTGCTTTGGTTATCCACATAGCTTTTACCGCTTTTAATCGTGCCTACTTTTTTGATAAACGCAGGACCGACTTCCACCTGATCGCCATCTTCCATTAAATAGATATTTTTTTCAGGCACCCCGCAAGAAATGGCGGTTTGTTTGTGGCGCGCGACATGGTTATATTCCCCATGCACGGGTAAGAAAAACTTAGGCTTAATGAGTCTTAACATGAGCTTTTGCTCTTCTTGGGCGGCATGCCCGCTCACATGAATATTGTCAAATTCTTGATAAGCCACTTTAGCTTCTTTTTTGATCAAGAAATTCAACACCGCTGAAACGCTCGCTTCATTGCCAGGAATGGCTTTAGCGGAGATGATGACTAAATCGTTGGGTTTGATAGAAATGTGGCGGTGTTCATCAGTCGCCATGCGATAAAGCGCGCTCATGGTTTCGCCTTGTGAACCGGTCGTTACGATTAAGACTTCATTATCCGGATATTTAGCGACTTCATTGGCTTCAATAAAAGATTGATAAGGCAAATGGATATAGCCTAATTCTCTAGCGATGTCTAGGTTTTTTTCCATAGAGCGCCCGATCACAGCGATCTTGCGGTTGTATTTAATGCCGTATTGTATGGCTTGATAGACCCGGTGGATATTGCTAGAGAACGTGCTCATAATCACCCTCCCTTGCGCTTCTTTAAAAAGCGTATCAAAAGCTGGCGCTATGGTGCTTTCACTCGGCGTGGTTCCGGATTTATGGGAGTTCGTGGAATCGCTTAAAAGAAGCATCACGCCTTTTTCGCCATAATGCGCTAAACGATACAAGTCCGTGGGCAAATTATCCACTGGAGTGTGATCGATTTTAAAATCGCCGGTGTGGATGATCGTTCCGGCTTTAGTTTGGATCGCTAAAGCGCTGCTGTCAATGATAGAATGCGTGATGTGGATCCATTCAATGATAAATTCGCCCACGCTAATGGGGCAACGCTTTTCTACGATTTTAAAATACGAGCGGTATTTTTTCAAACCATGTTCGTCAAACTTGCTCCCAATCAGCCCCAAACTCAAAGGCGTGCCATAAAGGGGGAATTGCAACTCTTTAAACAAATAAGGCGTGGCCCCTATGTGATCTTCATGGGCATGGGTGATGATAATACCGGCGATTTTGTCCTTGATTTGGTGCAAGTAGGAAAAATCCGGGATTAAAATATCCACGCCAAAAAGCCCTTCTTTAGGGAAGCTCATGCCCACATCAATCACGATCGCGCTTTTTGGGGTTTCAATGACCATCATGTTCCCCCCAATCTCGCCCAAGCCCCCTAAAGGCGTGATTTTAACGCTCGCTTTAGAGTTTAGATTCATCTTATAATGCGGGTTTAGATGCTCCACTTGGATCTTGTTGTTCGCTTCAACACCCTTTTTTAACTCCTTATGAAAGCCTAAAGTCCCTCTCTCATTCACATGCAAAATTTCCGTAACGCCCTCTACTTTGTTGCTATCCAATTCCTCTTTGGCGTAATTTCGTGTTTTGGCGTGTTTTTGTTTGTGGTGGTGGTTTGGTTTTTTGTTGGAGTGGCGCTCTTTTTTATGGTGTGAAGGCACTTCATGGTTTGAAGACTCTGCGTTTTTTTGCGCGTTTTCTCTAAAACGCTTTTTGCGGTTGGTGAATCGCTCAAACGCTCCGGCTCGCGCCTCATGATGAGCTTTTGGGTTTTCACTACTGTTTTCATTGTTTTCATTGTTTTCATTGTTTTCATAATGGTTGTTATCAGTCATAACGATTATTCCTTTCAATTTTTTAAAAAGGCATTAGCCTTTTAAAAGGTATTCTAAGAGCTTGAGATAATCTTTTACCTCAGACGCCCTCACGCTTGTTGGTTGGTTTTCTAACGCTAAAAAATCTAACACCTTATCAAGCTTTTCTCTATAAGAAACGCTTTTTTTAAGATTGTTTGAAAGCGTCTTCCTGGGAGATGAGAAACAGGCTTTCAAAAAATCTTCTAATGTTTCAAACCCTTTTTGTAGGGCTTCTTCAAAAAATGGCGCTTGGAGTAATGAAGCCAACGCCTTTTCTTTCAGCGGCTCTTTAATCACTTCAAACACGCTAGAAAACACCTTTGGAGGCGGGCTAAACGCGCTAGGCGGCACATCAAACAAAAGGGTAGCGTTCCCTATTGCTTGAGTTAAAACGCTTAAGGCGTTCTGTGAATCTCTAGCGCAAAATTTGAGTGCCACTTCCTTTTGCGTCATCACCAATAAACCCCTGCATTTAGGGTCTTTGAGTGCGTTTAAAACAAGCCTGGTAGCGATATAATAAGGCAAATTAGAGATCAAAAAATAAGGCTCTTCTTCTTTTAAAAAAAGAGCGTCTTTTTCCACTAATTCTAACCCAAAAGGCTTTTTTTGTGCCTTTAGTTTTGATCGCATTTTTTCGCACAAACTGCTATCTATCTCATAAGTCTTTAAAGGATAGCGATCCAACAACTTAAGAGTCAAATCCCCTAACCCCACGCCAATTTCAATTAGCTTTAATGGGTTTAAGGGGGGCAAAGCATTAACAATTCTGTCTAAAAACGACTCGTCCGTTAAAAAATGCTGTCCTAAAGACTTTTTAGCTACTACCATAGCACGCTTTTAATTCCTAGTATTATACCTTAAAAAGGGGATTTGTCTTTCCTTTTTAATGCAACTTCCTTATTATAGCTTTTTTCATTCAAAGATGTTGGTAGTTTTGACAATAGGAACGCTTCAATTAACACTCGTGGCGCTCGTATTAAAAATTAGTATTAAAATCTTTTTCGTTAATAATTGGTTAGATTTTGCATTATAAAATGAAATCCTAGCCAATGAGCTAGAATTAAATTTCAATTAAAGGAGTCATCATGGCACACCATGAACAACAACAGCAACAACAGGCTAACAGCCAACACCACCACCATCACCACGCACACCACCACCATTACTACGGCGGTGAACACCATCACCATAATGCGCAACAACACGCTGAACAACAAGCAGAGCAACAAGCTCAACAACAGCAACAACAACAAGCACACCAACAACAACAACAAAAAGCACAACAACAAAACCAACAATATTGATTGGGGCGTTTGTGGGGGCGGCCTTAGGGCTACTCCTGGCTTTTAGCTCTTTTGATCCAGTAAATCTATCAATTCAAACCAACCCTTTTAACTCCATTAGATTTTTAAACTTTTAAAATCTCTCTTTTGATGATTGTCAAATGGCTCTATTTTCTGTCCAATAAAGATAAGCTTATTCATTGAGTGGTCATAATGGGGTGCAAAACTTAACGATTTGGCATGCGTATTGCGATCTAGGGGTGTTTTAAGGGGGTTTGTTGTAAAATCTCATCACGCCCCATAAGTGGCCTTATGGGGCAAACTACCTTAAAAGGAGCATGTTATGCCTAAGACACATAACAAACGCTCTTGGAAAACATTATACTTTGAGTTTGCTTTTTTGGGGCTTAAAGTGATCGTTTCTGTGAAACGCTGATTTTTCTAAGAGCGTTCCCCTGAGTTTAAAAGCTTAGGGGTTTCCTTTATAAGCGGGTTTGTCCTTGACTTTTGGGGCGTTAATTATTTCTTTATATTTTCATTCACATTTTTTAATCTTGTTTTAGCGTTTGTAAAATTAAAAGTTTTAAGGGGGTTTGTTGTAGAATCCCATCACGCCCCATAGTTGCGATATGGGGCAGACCAACATTGTAAGGAGCATGCCATGCGATCAAAAAATGGCAAACGCTCTTGGAGATCATTATACTTTGAGTTTGCTTTTTTGGGGCTTAAAGTGATCGTTTCTGTGAAACGCTGATTTTTCTAAGAGCGTTCCCCTGAGTTTAAAGCTTAGGGGTTTCCTTTTCAAACGGGTTTGCCCTTGACTTTTGGGGCGTTAAGTTTTGTTGTAGAACGCATTTTCTTAAGAGAGTAGCAATAATTCTCCTCCCTACAAAACTAAATCCACTTATAGAACGCTTTTTAAAAATACCGCTTGCTTTAGCTCTTTGGTTATTTGTCTTAAAAACTACTCCCTTAAAAACCCGTATTCATAGACTTTAGGCTGTATTTCTTTGGCGAGATCTTTTAGGGCGTCTTGCAAGTTAGCGTAAAGCTGTTTGTAATGTTCGTCTTTGGCTTTAGCGGGCAGATTTAATTTGCCTTGCGCGTTACGGCCTTGAAAAAATTCTTTGATGTCATAAAGGCTTGCGTTAGCGTTATAATGGCGGTTTGTGGAAGCTTTTGTGTGGTAATGGCGATAAATTTCTCTGCCAGCATCAAACACCCTTGAAGCGCTCGGGCTGAATTCTAGGGGCTTGTTTTCTTTTTTAGCGTTTAAAAAGAGGCTATCGCCCTCCTCTTTTACGCCCTTCTCTTTTATCCCGCCCTTTAAAAAGTCTAATAAAGCGTGGCTAGAATACCTTTCTTTAGCATTGACTTCAGTTTCGCTAAAGGGGATAAAATGGTTAGTCCCTTGAGTGGTCGTGATGCGGTTTTTAGAATGAAAAAGCATGAACGCCAAACAATTGTTTTTAAACTCGCTGTCGTCTTGGAAAGCGTCATCATAGGGAGCGTAAAATTGATCCCTATCGTTTTGCCATGTGGCTTTGATGCAATGGCGGATGGAGAAAAATACAGACACTAACAAAATTGTAGTTGCAATGATTGGAAAATATTTTACATGCGATTGTTGTGATTTGTCAATAACGCTAATATGGACTAAATTTTGATGTTGAAAACTGTTGCGACCAGGATCTAAATAGCCAAAAATAGTGTCTCTTTCCTTTGGCTGAAACTTTTGTAAATAGTCTGCTAAAAATAGAACCTTATTGCACGAGTGTATATTTTTATACCCCAAAAATTCGCCAAGCGAGTCAAACACTTCCAAATTGAGCGTGTTGGTGGGTTTTAAGGGGGGGTAGCGGTATCCCACACCAAAAAGCCGATGGGGAATTGTCCTTTCACGTTATCAAAGCTATCTGCAGGCACCATAAACCCCTCTAAAAATTTGGCTTTAAAGACTTCTCTGAATTTTTTAAAGTTGCTAGAATTAAGGTATTTGAGCGTTGAAAAACTCGCCATGATACAGCCGTTCAATTCCTTATAAATGCGCATGAAAAATTGAGCGAAAAGTTCGTTAGCCCCAGACCCCAAAAGATCTTTATAGGTTTCATAAGTCTTATTGTTTCTTGCGACTTTGGATTTGTGTTCGCCTGTGCCGCTCATTTTAGCCTTATTGCCCGCTTCCGCATACGGCGGATTGATATAGATAATGAGCTTTTTTAACTTCTCTTTATCTTTTAAAATTTCTTGCAAGCTTTTAGGCACTTTTTCACCAAAAAAATCATCGTTTAAAAAGTCAAATTGGAAAACATGGTTTTCTAGCAGATTCAGTTTGTTGGCAGCGGCTAATTCTTTAACGATCGCCACATCGTTGCTGTCTAAAGTGGATAGAAAACAATTAGCTTTATTAGTCAAGCCATTCAAAAGATTCCCAGTCCCCCCAGCGCAATCCCAAATGATATAATCCTCTTGATAATCTTGCCCCAAAGCTTTAGCCAAATATTCTTGACTCTTTTCCACCCAGATTCTAGGGGTGAAAAACGCTCCCTTCCTTTCCCTCACATCGCTTGGCACTAACAAATCGCGCCGCTCTAAAATAAACGCTTGAAACTCTAACTTAGGAGGCCTTTCATAAATCCCCCAAAATTCTTTGTGGGCTTGTTGGCCGTCTGTGAAACCAATTTCCATAAAATCTATTTTACCTAACTCATTCACACCCCTTTTCAATTTATAATAACTGGAGCTTAAAATCGTTTGCAATTTCTCAATAATGGTTTTAACGCCATCGCTAAGCAAATCCGCCAAATAATAATCTGCGTCTAAAATGCCTTTAGCTTTAGCGACCTCCCAATTTATGTCAATGGTGGGCTTGACAATTTCAAACCACTTTTGATAGATCGTAAAGAAATTGTTTTTGTCAATTTGGATTTTGCTGAGCAAGCGGCTAGAATTTAAATATTTTTTGATAAATTCTTTGCATTCTTGGCTTTGGGTTTTAAAGTTAAAAACGAATTTATGGGATTTGCACATGGCTTTAAACGCGTCTAAAGCGTGTTTAAAACCATCTGTGTTGTGGTTGCTTGGGGTGATAGAAAAATCTATATCGCTTTTATAAAAAAAACTTGTGATTGTGTCATTAAAGGCGATAAATTCCATTCTGAAAGCGTTGAAAGCGCACAAATAGGGTGGTGTGTGGTGGGTATAGAACCTATGCTTGCCTATGGTTAAAAGCAGTTGCGTGAAAGCTTTGTCCAAATCGCCAAAATCGCCCCTTTTGGCTTCGCCCCATAAAATGGGTAAGGTGGCGTTAGGGAGCTTATAGCTTAGCATGAAATCTATCTTATCACCGCTATAAAGGAATTTTTTATCCTTAAAAAACTCGGCTTTGATTTGGCTTTTTAAAGGTTCTTCATTGAGGTTACTGAAATCTAAAGGCATTCAAAACACCACCGTTTTGTTTTCATGCACAAAGACTCTGTCTTCTAAAACGAGTTTTAAAGCCCTAGCCAAAACCAGTTTTTCTATATCCTTACCCGCTAGGCGCATTTTTTCCACGCTGTAATTGTGGTTAATGGGCAGAGTGTCTTGTAAAATAATTGGCCCGGCATCAAGGCTTTCATTCACAAAATGTGCCGTGGCCCCGATGACTTTCACGCCCCTTTCAAACGCTTGCTGGTAAGGGTTAGCCCCAATGAATGCGGGCAAGAAACTATGATGGATATTAAGAATCTGATTTTCATAGCGCTTCGTAAAATCATGGCTTAAAATGCGCATGTATTTGGCTAAAACGAGCAAATCCGCGCTCACTTTGTGTTTTAATTCCAGGTTTTTGATGATTGCTAAAACCTCTTTTTCATGCAAAATTTGATCAACACAAGGCGCGTAAAAATAAGGGATGTCAAATTTTTCCACTAAAGGGCGTAAAATCTCGTAATTAGAAATAACGCCTAAAATTTGAGCGTTCAATTCCCCCCCATACACCCTTAAAAGCAAATCCCCTAAACAATGGCTCTCTTTAGTAGCGAGTAAAATAATGTTTTTTTTATGCGTTAAAATGACTTCAATCAGTAGCTCGCTAAAGTTTTCTAAGGCTTTAAAAAGAGCGGTTTTTAAGGATCGCTCTTCTTGCTCTTTAATTTCAGTATTCAAGGGCTTGATTTCTTTTTGGATTTTTAGCCGCATGAAAAAGCGCTGTTTTAAGGGATCAACAAATTCATCGTTTTTAACGATGTTATAGCCCTTGTTAGCGATAGTGGTGCTTATTGCGCTCACTAAGCCTTTAGAGTCTCTAGCTTGAATCTTTAAAATAAATTCTAACATCTTCATCTCATCAATAATTGATAGCCAAAGGCTTGCGTGATGATATTGCTTGCTGATTGCGTGGCCTTTTCAATGAAGCGTTCCATAGGGCTTTTTTCTAGCCAATAGGCTTTTTTAACCTTACTCAATTCTATTAAGCGATCTTGGGCTTGCTTAATCGTGCTGATTTTATCAATGAGTTTTAATTTTAGAGCGTTTTGAGCGCTAAAAACCTTCCCTTCAGCAAAATCCTTATAATCCTTAGCGTTTAATTTCCTGGCTTTAGCAACATCATTCACAAACATTTGGTATTGTTCATTGACTAAATTTTGCAAAAATTCTTTTTCGTTAGGTTTCCATGCTCTGGTGAAAGTGCCTATTTCTTTGTATTCGCCCGCATGCACGCCTTGAGTGGCTACGCCGACTTTATTGAGCAAATTTTCCACATTCGCGCCTGAAAAAATCACCCCAATCGATCCGATCAAGCTCGCTTTAGAGGCATAAACTTCGCTCGCTTGCATGCCCGCATAATAGCTCCCGCTCGCCATAACCCCCCTAGCATACGCTAAAACGGGCATTTTTTGCTTCAAATCAGCGATTTTTTCGCTCAATTCCACGCTCGCTGACACCGCCCCACCAGGAGAATCAATCAAAAGCAAAACGCCCTTAATGCTAGGGGTTTTTAGGATTTTATCCACTTCTTTGTCAAAATCTTCGGTGCTAAAAATCGCCCCATTTAAATAGAGTTTAGCGAGATTGGGCGGTTCGCTTGGGGTGCTTTCTTTAGTGCTAAAAAAGACTAACACAATCAATAACAGCACAAACGACTTGAAATACTTCGTGATAAAATCTAAAGGCATAATGATTAAAGCCTTAAAGATTTTTTGAATGAAACTCCACATGCAACTTTTCCTAAACTTAATATTTGACCATAAGAGTGTATTATACTTCAAATGTTTTAAGGATTAAATCATGGCGTGTAAATTTTGCCCTAAGATCAGAAAAACAGATTGGATTTTTATTTTAATCGCTGCTTTAGGCTTTTATTCAGTCAATAAGCTAGGGTATGTGCCCCAATTCAATACCCCCACTCCAAAATCTTCACGCCCCATTGAAAAGCCTAACAATATGACCGAAGAAGAAAGGAAGAAGCGTTTTATAGAGTTACAAAAAGCATGCTTGCTCCATAAAGACAAAAAGGCATGCGAAGAAGTTTTTTAGATCGCCTTTGTTGTTTTTGCGCTTTTAGGGTCATGCTACTTGTAAGTTTTAATGCCTTTTTTGTTTGTAAAAAGGCTTTTTTTAGCGGTGGTTTTTAGTTATTCTAACACCCCCCAACACCCCAAAATTCAGGCACTCTTAAGCTAAGTCTAAGTCTACTATAATCAAAGGATTTTAAAGGGAACTTAAAATCGTATTTATATTTGAGAATTTGATAAAAATATTAAAGGAAAATATATCATGAAAGCCTTTGTGGTTGATTTAGATGAAAGAGAAAATCGTGAAGTTTTATGCAAGTTTCATTTTGACAGAGGGGGGAAAAGTAAGCTTGAATACGCTTATTACGACAATCAAGCTGTTTCTAACATACATGAAGTAGCCAATAAAATTAAAACTCTCATTCAAAAGAGTCTAAAAAATAATGGATACACTTTGCTAAATCGCAATAAAATTAAAGAAGCCTTTTTTAATCCCTTACAAGAGCGATTAAATAAAACTAAGGTTTTTCTTTCTCATTCGCATATTGATATGAAAAATAATGATTTTTTAGGCGTTAAAAATATCAAGTCCTTTTTAGAACCAACCGATCGTTCTAATTTAATATTTATAGACTCTCTCTTTTGGGATTATAAAAATGATATTCTAAAAGAAATAAAAAACATCATATTGATATAAGCAAGATTAAAGACCCTTTCACGCTCATTCTCAGAGAATCTTTACAAGATATGATTGAAAAATGCCCCTATTTCGTGTTTTTACAAAGTGAGAACAGCGTTTCTAATCAAGGGCTATCACGCATCACTTATTCAGCATGGATTTATGAAGAATTAAAAATCGCTCATTCTATTAGTGAGAGTCGCCCAATTCCAATGATGGAAAGCATGCAAGTCTTTCATGATATATCGCCATTTTTAGAAAGTTTTGAGACTATAACCCTTAAAAAACTATCGCAACAAATCAATTCGTAGGAACAAACATGTTTTTTAAAACTTATCAAAAATTACTAGGCGCGAGCTGTTTGGCGTTGTGTTTAGTGGGCTGTGGGAGTGATAGTAGCGAACCACTAGTTGGGATTGAAAAAAATAGCTTCAATTCTACCTTGAAAATCATTTCTAAAACCGACAACATAGAAATCCAAGACTTGAAGCTCAATCGTGGGAATTGCGAGCATGATAAAAATTTCTTGGTAAAGTTAATACAAGAAACAGTCAATACATACCTGTTTGCATCAGAAAAAGAAAAAGCGATTAAAAACCACCAAGCAAAAATCGCAAGACTTCAAAAAGATTTAGAAGAACTCACACAGCATGTGCAACAATCCAATAATCTTGATAAATTGTTAGAAAATATTTATAACGCTATCGTTCAAATGGATTACTTTAAACAAGCTAAAGAATATGGTAATGCAGAATATTTTGATAAAGCTCCTAGAAAATTCAAGCTTCTTTACCAAACAGTTGGTTCTAGTGTAATGAGTAATGACTCTGTTTTATCTAAATCCTTAATAGGAGGATTAGTACATTTATCAGGAGAAAATGATAATCCAATACATGTTGTTAAGAGGATGCTTGATGACTTTCTAAGTAATAAACTGATCTACGAACAGAATACATGGGGAATACTACATGACAATATAATAGGTGCTATTGAAGACACTAAAAACCCCAAAGACTACCCCTATATCAACCTTAAAGAACTCAAAAAATTAATAGATAGTATTGTTGATGATGACGGTAATTCAGCCGATGGCTTTTTAAATGAAGATAAGATATCAAAAAAAGGTCTCCAAAGCCTTACCAAACTAAAATCCATGTGGCCTAGCGTAGGGAAATTTTATTTCGCTTATTTGAAAGAGGCTATCCCAAGGCATGCCAAAGAAGTTACTGACAAACTGATTAGCTCTGAAGAAAAGTCTATCAAAGCCAATCAAGTCAAACTGACTGAAGCGACGCAAGATATTGACAAAATGGAAAAAATCATTAAAAATCTAGAAAGCAAGAAAAACACCTTATCAGTGTATTTAAAATTTGGAGAAAGTTTCACAGCGCATTATAAGTGTCAAAATCTCATAGAAGTTGGAGTCAAAACCGACAAAGGCGCTTGGACTTTTAACTTTAAGAGATAAATATCAAACATGGAAAATACCCCGAAAGACAGAGCAAAAATCCTTATAGAAGAGCTTAAAATCTTGCAAGGCGTTATCAATAGAATGGCGCAAAATTCTTTAGAGTGCAAGAAATGGACACTCGCGCTCGCTGTGGGTGTCTTATCTCTCAAAATAGAGGCGATCTCTCATCTTCATGGGTTATGCTTTTTGGGGGTGCTACTTCTATGTTTTTGGTTTTTAGACGCTTATTATCTCACGCAAGAAAGGTCATTCAGGGAGCAATACCAATGGCTGATAGAAAACAGGCTTAAAACCGATGAAAGGTTATTTGAAGTCTTTCCTACTCATCAAACTTGCCGGTGCGCGCAATTCTTATGTTCCATGTTTTCGTTTAGCCTTTTCCCCTATTGGGTGTTAGCTCTTTGTTTGGTGGGCTATGGTTTTTGTTTTTTAATTCCGTTTCAATGGAGTGTTGGCTATAAAATAACTTGACTTCAATCAAACGATAACTTTTAAAGCGTTTTAAGATTTAGGGTATCGCAAAATAACCCCACCACTTTCCATATCCATTCCCATAACCTGATACAAGTTTTTACCTAAACTCACGCTCTTTCAAATGGAGTGAAAGTTCTCTCTATCCATCTCTTTAAATTAAACTCACTCAAACAAATTTTTGAGAAATCCCAAAAACTTTCTGTTTTATTGATAGGGTTTATTCCTTTTACAAATTCATTTTTTTTTATGAATGTTTTACACTATAGTGAGACTTTATAACTTACTAACACCAAACACTAATATTTTTGAATTGGTTTGATAATCTTATTAAATGGTTGATTTATGAGTGTTTTTTGCTATTTTAAAATCTAAATATCTATTTAAAAATACTAAGCCGTTTCTCTAAATCAAGCTTTGAGAAATCTAATTGTATATTTATTTAATACCGCATGCCTAGTAACTTAAGACTCCTTGATGAGAACTTAAGTTATCTTAAAATAAAATTAAAACCATGTTCAATCTAAAATAGCAGTGTCCAAATTTCCGGATTTGAGCCGAAATGGCACTGCTATTGAGATATTTCAAACCTCCTATATCTATTTACTCCACAACATAGGGATAGAGTGTGGAAGTATACCCCTCTCTTTTAGAGCCGATGCCAACAAGTTTTCCCATAGAATTATCATCTCCTTTACAATATATAAATTTTTGGGTATCCATCTTTTCTTGCTTTTCTTCTAGAAGCAAATCACACATTCTTTCAAAATCATGACTGAGTCTAGAAACTTCACCTTCAAGCCTTCCTACCCTATCCCCAAGTATTTTTTTTCGGCTTCTAATTTTGAATAATTTCTAGATCTTCTCTCCACATCTTCAATACCATTTGTGGCAATATCTTTAGCTAATCTAGCAGCCGCAGCTCTTTGCTTTGGGCCGTTAAGTCCCTTAAAATATATTTGGGTCATTGTAATCTCCTTGAAATTTATTACGCTTTTCAGTGCCTCGGAATGGGAGACAGAACGACAGACAGCAATCTCCTAACCAAGGGCTACCATGGTATCTAAACTCAAAATTAAAGTCAAGGTTTCATGAAAGGTTGCAAATATTAAAAACAATCAAGAAGTAAAAAGAAAGAATAAGCTCAATCTTTCAAAACTAAGCAACAAGAAGTTCTTTTGTCAGGTAATACT